>CASGEP010000057.1 GCA_949300515.1 uncultured bacterium | reverse complement strand
CCCGGCATGCCGCCTTATGTAAAACGTGAGGATGATCTGGTTTTTGAAAAAATAAAACCGATTGAAAAAGTTGATGCGGAAAAGATTTTTGAGATAAGGTATGACGATATAGATGTTAATAAGCATGTTAATAATGCGAATTATATAGTCTGGGCATTTGAGCCGTTGGATTTTAATTTCAGAAGCTCCAAAAAACTTAAAACGCTGGATATGGTTTTTAAAAAAGAGGTTACATACGGATGCAAAGTTCTTTCGCAGGTGCAAATTTTAGAGAATACAACAACACATGTCCTGAAAAATGCCGAAACAGGTGAAGATTTGTGTCATATATGTGCCTTTTGGGAAGATAAATAGCAAAAATTATTTTTTTATGTTTTGGTAATATTACTTAAAATAAACTTGTAGATAACACCTCAAAGATTTATAATAATCATGCTCGACAAAAACAGAAAGGATTAAGAATAATGGTTTTAGAAATGACATTTCCGCAGCTGGAACGCGCAATTAATCCGACCCATGACATAAAATTATTTGCGGGACGTGCCAATTCCAAACTGGCTCAGGAAATTGCTGATTACTTAGGTACAACAATCGGACCTATGGTTGTAAAAAATTTTGCTGACGGAGAAATTTATGTTCAGGTTAAAGAAAGTGTCCGCGGAGATGATGTTTTTATTATTCAGCCGTTATGCAATCCTGTTAATGAAAATTTGATGGAATTATTGATTATAATTGATGCTTTTAAACGTGCGAGCGCAAAAACAATTACGGCTGTAATTCCGTATTACGGTTATGCAAGACAGGACAGAAAAACTTCCGGTCGTGAAGCTATTACCGCAAAACTTGTAGCGGATTTGTTGACAACTGCAGGTGCAAACAGAGTTCTGGCAATGGATTTGCATACAGGTCAAATTCAAGGGTTCTTTAATATTCTTGTGGATCACATTTTTGCAACACCGATTCTGGTAAATTATATCAAGAGTTTGAATATCAACCCTGATGATATGGTTGCGGTAAGCCCTGATACAGGCGGTGTTCAAAGGACAAGACATTTTGCAAAACAAATCGGCTGTTCGCTTGCGATTATTGATAAACGCCGCGACAAACACAATGAAGCCATTGCATCACACGTAATCGGTGATGTTAAAGGCAAAGTTTGCGTGATGTTTGATGATATTATAGATACTGCGGGAACGATTTGTGAAGCGTCAAAACTTCTAGTGAGAGAAGGGGCAAAAGAAGTTTACGTTTGTGCGGCGCATCCGGTATTTTCAGGACCTGCAATAGAAAGACTTGCAAATGCTCCGATTAAAGAATGCGTTGTGACAAATACAATTCCTCTGGATATGGAAAAAATGCCTCCGAATATTAAACAGTTATCTGTTGCATCACTCCTCGGGCAGGCAATTTCCAGAATTCATGATGATGAATCCGTAAGCTCATTGTTCGGCTTTGAAAAAGATATTCAGGTTTCTTAAAATCTACACCGAACGTACGAGATTTTTATAAAGTTTAAAAGTTTACAAGAACGGCTGTCGACGGCTGTCGATAAAAGGAATATGATATGAAAAACTTCGGTTTTTCATACCTCCTCCCCAAGTCTGGTAGCCGTTCTTATTAAAGACGGCTTTTTTTTAATTATTTGCAAAGAAATAAAAATATGATATACTAAATTTAACAGAAAGGAGAAAAACTATGAAAAATAAAGAGTTTAGATATGTCGGGGGGGGGCTACTCCTCTAAGTAGACAAGACAAGGGTTTAAGTCGGATAGGTAAACAAAATTTACAGGATACAAAGCAAATTGACACAATTACTGAAACAAATTATAATTCTAATATGACGAATTATAAATCAAGAAACGAAAGCGTGAGCGAAGCCCAAAGTAAAGAACTTAACGTCCTAACGTCTTATCGTCTTAACGACTTTAAAAAGAAAGTGGCTTTCACACTTGCTGAAGTTTTGATAACCCTCGGCATAATCGGCATTGTGGCAGCTATGACAATACCGACACTTGTAAGCAAGATTCAGGAAGCACATTTTCATGTCAAATGGAAAGAATGTTATGCCTTGTTAAATAATGCCATGCGAATGACAGCAGTTAATAACCCGAAATTGCTTGTGATAGAGAGCTGTAGTGACAATTATGTTTGTGAGGAATTTTTGGATGCATTTTTAGATATTTTAATAGTAGTTGTTATTTGTTCTCCTCGTTTTGTCTTTGGTTTTGCAAACTGTCAATTCGAGACAACCCAAAAATGGTCCGGTGCATGGAATATTTACTCAAGTTATAAAACCTGAGCGGGTGGCGTTTTAAATTCTTATGATTTTGGTGCACGTGCGGCATTATTGAATAATGGTGCGGCAATTTATATAGGAGGTTTGTGGAGTGGTCAAACAATAGTTGTTGATGTTAATAATGCTCAGGT
>CASGEP010000056.1 GCA_949300515.1 uncultured bacterium | reverse complement strand
TTTACTCTTATCACCCTAAACTTGTTTGACTGCTTTTGCCAAAATCTTTGATTTTGTGCAAAACGTCCCTACTGGGCAGGGTCTAATCCTTTTACGCGATACATATTTTAATTGTTAATTTAAAAGATGCCGAAACAAGTTCGGCATGACAGAGAGGGTGTGTTCAGCATGATATAAGGGGTGTGTTCAGCATGATATAAGGGGTGTGTTCAGCATGACAGAGAGGGTGTGTTCAGCATAACCATTAACAATAATACTTAATTAAGCGCTACAACTTCCATTTCAAGCTTATCTTTAAAAGCACGCATAATATCATCTTCCAGTTGAGGGTCATTTTTTACCCAAAGATTAGAACTTGTAAGCATTTGCACGCGTTCATTATCATCGTCAGCAAAATCAATAATTACAGGGTCATCACCTTTATATTTTGCAAGTACTTCTTTTAAATAAATATTTTCTTCAAAGGCTAAATCCTTATTATACTTGATTTTTACAAGGTTAATTGTACCAATTGGCTTAATTTCTTGCACAACAAGGTTAATTTGCTCCTCACGATTTTGGATTTTTCCTTTTATAATAACTCTCTCCTCGCTGTTCATATACTGTCCGCAAGCCTCAACGGTTTTTGGGAACATTACAACCTCAACTCGTCCGGTTAAATCTTCAATAATTCCTGTTTTTAGAAATTTTGAGGGGTCTTTTCTTGTAGCTTTTTGAACAACTTGGGACAAAAGCCCGCAAATAGTAACACTTTTGTCGTTTTCAGGGTTCTCTAAAATGTCGCTTACAGTGTCTGTAGTGATGTATTTTAGAGTATCTTTAATAGATGAAAGAGGGTGTGATGTTACGTAAATTCCCATTAAATCGTGCTCAAACTGTTGAATTTCAGAGTCGGAAAACTCGTCATCCGATGAGCCTAAAAGCTCAAAAGTAGGAATATTAAGCTCTTGCGCTTCTTCGCCAAGTGCGGCAAAAAGGCTAACCTGTCCACTGCTTTGTGCTTTTTTATCCTTGTGAACATAATCAACAACATTGTCAATATTATCTAAAAGCTGTTTTCTGCTCTTTTCAATACCTGTTTGTTAAGACATTTACTGTCAACACGTGAACAAAAATCAAAAAAGCTTTCAAATTCTTTGTTTTGGCGTTCTTTTTCAATTTCATCAATAACCGCACCACCCACGTTTTTAATTGAGGCAAGTCCAAAGCGGATATTGTCGCCATCAGGGAAAAATTGGGATGACGATTTATTGATATCAGGGGGCAAAACTTTTATCCCCAATGCCTGACACTGCAATATATATTGCTGTGTTTTATCCTGATTATCCGCTTGTGATGTTAAAATTGAGCACATATATTCAACAGGGTAGTGCGCCTTTAAATAAGCCGTTTGATACGCAACAAAAGCATAAGCAGCACTGTGGCTTCTGTTAAAGCAGTATTTTGCAAAGCTTTCAATTTGTTCAAAAAGCGCTGCAGCATCTTTATCTGACATGCCGTTTTTTGCAGCACCTTCAATAAAAATACCCTTTTGTTTTGCCATTTCATCAAGTTTTTTCTTACCCATCATACGGCGCACCATATCCGCACCGCCCAGTGTATAACCTGCAAGCGTCTGGAATATTTGCATAATCTGCTCTTGATATACAATTGTGCCATATGTATCTTTTAAAATTTTCTCTAAAAGCGGGTGAGCATATTCAATTTTCTGACGACCGTGTTTTCTGTCGACAAAATCCTTTACCATGCCTGATTCAAGAGGTCCGGGGCGAAAAAGCGCAACAAGCGCACCTAAATCCTCAAATACGGTTGGTTTTAAGTCTTTAACAAGTTTTTTCATACCGCCTGATTCAAGCTGGAATACGCCATCTGTATCGCCACGTTTTAAAAGGTCAAAAGTTTTAGGGTCATCAAGCGGAATTTTATTAATATCAAGGTCGATTCCATGACGCATTTTAATTAAATCAAGGGTATCTCTAATGATTGTCAAAGTTTCAAGACCCAGAAAGTCCATTTTCAAAAGACCAAGCTTTTCAATGTGAACCATTGGATACTGCGTTGTGGTAGTTTTTTCTTTTGAAAGCGCAATAGGAATAATCTCATCCAGCGGTTTATGTGAAATAATAACACCTGCAGCGTGCGTTCCCACTTGGTTTTTAAGCCCTTCAAGGTGTCGCGCTTCATCTACCAGACGTCGCACCATTTCATTTTCATCGCACAGTTTTTTTAATTCCATACCGTCTTTTAGCGCATCATCAAGCTTAGTTCCGGGAGCTGATGGAATCATGCCTGCCCATTTATTAGAATCGGAAAATGGTATGTCATAAACCCTGCAAACAGCCTTAAGTGCAGCTTTTGCTGCTAGTGTACCAAAAGTTATAATCTGGCAAACGTGATCTTCTCCGTACTTTTGTGTAACATAGTCTATAACCTCGCCACGTCTGCGTTTGCAAAAGTCGATATCGACATCGGGCATTGAAATACGCTCAGGATTTAAAAATCTTTCAAACAACAGATGATGCCTTATAGGGTCAAGTTCTGTTATCCCCAAAACATAAGCAACAATACTTCCTGCAGCTGAACCACGCCCGGGGCCTGTAGGCACGCCATGCTCTTTTGCCCAGTTTATAAAATCCCATGTAATTAAAAAGTATGCGGGAAAACCCATTTTTTCAATTACGCCGCGCTCATACTCGTATCTTTCCTCTATTTCTTTAGGGTAATTTTCGCCGTATCTTTTTTTTAAACCCTCTCGGCACAAATGGTCAAAATACGAACTTATTGTATAACCTTCTGGCACCGGGTAAGAGGGCAGATGAGATTTACCCAGTTCAATGTG
>CASGEP010000055.1 GCA_949300515.1 uncultured bacterium | reverse complement strand
TCGGTCTTTTGAAAATGGACTTCCTCGGGCTTGAAACTCTTACCATTATCAGGGACACGCTCGACCTTATTAAAATGCGCCATGGTATTGACCTTGATATAAATAAAATTCCGCTTGATGACCCCGAGACATTTGAACTTTTAAAACGCGGCGACACTGATGGCGTGTTCCAGCTTGAATCCGGCGGCATGAAAAAGCTTGTAAAAGATTTAAAACCCACGGTATTTGAAGATTTAGGCGCTCTGGTGGCACTCTTCAGGCCCGGTCCGCTTGAATCAGGCATGGTTAAGGACTTTGTCGACAGGAAACACGGCCGTCAGAAAATTGAATACGCACACCCGCTCTTAGAGAAAATCTTAAAAGATACCTACGGAACGATTGTTTATCAAGAGCAGATTATGCAGATATTCCAGACGCTTGCAGGTTATACACTGGGCGGTGCGGATATGGTGCGCCGTATGATGGGTAAGAAAAAACTCGATGAAATGGCTAAACAAAAAGGCATTTTCATTGAGGGCGCCGCTAAAAACGGTATGTCAAACGACGCTGCCTCGGCGCTTTTTGAACAGATTGAAAGTTTTGCAAAATACTGCTTTAACCGTAGCCACAGTGCGGCATACGCTTTTGTTGCCTATCAAACGGCATATCTTAAAGCACATTATCCCGTTGAATATATGTGTTCAATCCTGACTTCACAGGCGGACAATCAGGATAAAACCCAGCAGTACATTCTGCAGTGCCAGACTCTTGGTATCAAGGTGCTTCCCCCTGATATCAACAAATCTTCGGCGCAATTCTCGCCTGACGGAAATAATATCCGCTTCGGACTCGCCTCGATTAAAAACGTGGGCGGCGCGGTTATTGAAGAAATTGAAAAAGAACGTGAAAACAAAGAATTTGAAAGCTTCTTTGATTTTTGTTCACGTGTTGATACAAAGTGCCTCAATAAAAAGACTCTTGAAAGTTTAATCAAAGCGGGTGCTTTTGTAACGCTTGAAAAGAGCAGAAAACAGCTGCTTGATAATATTGATAACGTTGTGGATTACGTTCACAAGGACAAAAAAGCGCAGAGCACGGGACAGGTGAGCCTTTTTGCGGCACTTGGCGAAGAGGCGCAGGATTTAAACATTCCGACTTTTGAACTTTTGGGTTCATCGGATGATGAGTTCTCGGACTCTGAGATTCAGCAGTTTGAAAAAGAGCTTCTGGGGATATACGTTACCTCGCACCCGTTATCATCTATTAAAGATACACTTAAATACATTACAACCGACACCGTACAGGATATTATGGAAAAGCCTGAAAATGACAAATCCGTCACAATCTGCGGGCTTTTGTCGCAGGTGGTTCAAAAACCCACAAGAAAAGACCCTTCAAAATTCTTAAAAACAGGCACAATCGAAGACCTTACAGGCAGAATGGAAGTTGTGGCATTCCCTAAAACCGTTGAGAACTGCGGTCAGTATATGGCTTCCGATGAAAGAGTTATAATAAAAGCTAAAATCCAGAACCGCGATGAGGAGGTTAACCTTATTGTTCAGGATGTTAAGCCCATAGGCGAAGTCAACCTTGTTACCATAAAGTACAATCAGGACTTAGCTTTTGAAGAAAATATTTATTTAAAAGAACTTCTTGCAAAGTATAAAGGCGACGACCCGGTTGTGATTGACTTTGCCGACGATGATTCGCAGCGAATACAAATGCTTACAAGTTCCAACCTCTGGGTAAATAATGACCCGCAGCTTGAATCCGACCTCAAGCGCGCCTTTAAAGACAAGCTTGATATGGAAGTCACGACGCTGAGGTAGGGTTGAAGGCGCCCTGCATTTGTGCTATAATAATGCGCGAAAGGGAAAGATATGTCATTGCTTATTAACTCGCTTTATCAACAGCAGCTTATTGCACAGAGAAATAACGCCATATACAATGCCATGGCTGCAAATCAGGCGCAGATGAATCTGCTGACAGGTTTTAGCGGTAATGACATTTTGGATTTATCAACAGCACATAAAGCCGAGCAGCAGTTGACATTTACCGGGTTAATCAATTCACTGCGCGCAAAAATTGCAAATGCACAGCTCAAGGCAATGAATAAAGACAGATAAGTCTTTAAATAAATTATTCGTTTTCCTGCTGTTTATTTTTCACTTTTGTAACTATCAGTTTTTCGCCCTCGAAACGAAGTTCGACAAAGTCGTTTTTAGGGTCGATACCGAGTATTTCAAGCATTGTTTTTGTAATGGTCAGCGAGTAGCTTGAACCGCTTTTTGACAGCTTTTTAATCATATATTTATAATAACA
>CASGEP010000054.1 GCA_949300515.1 uncultured bacterium | reverse complement strand
AAAACGTTGAAAACGTAGCTTTAGACTGGCTTTCTTGCGGTATCGACCCTGATAAATCAACAATTTATGTGCAGTCTTTAGTCCCTCAAATTGCGCAATTGCATATTTATTTAAGCATGATTACTCCTCAAAACTGGGTAGAGCGTGATCCTACCTTAAAAGATATGGCAAGAGCTTTAAGAGAAGGCGGGCACAACGACACGCAAATTTCATACGGGCTTTTAGGTTATCCTGTCTTAATGACAGCAGATATTATGATGTTCAATGCAAACTATGTTCCCGTAGGAATTGACCAAGTCCCGCACGTTGAGCTTTCTCGAGATATTGTAAGACGTTTTAATAATATCTATAAAACAGACTTTTTTGTTGAACCTGAACCTCTTTTAACCCAAATTCCTTTAATGAAGGGTGTTGACGGCAATAAAATGGGTAAATCTTTTAATAACGATATAAAAATTTCGGATGATGAGAAAACAACCGAAAAGAAAATAATGAGCGCAATTACCGACAGAAGCCGCCTAAGAAGAGATGACCCGGGGCATCCTGAGGATTGTGAAGTAGTTTATGATTATTGGAAAATTTTTGACAGCGAAGAAAAAGTAAAAGAAATCGACTCGCTTTGCCGCAAGGGTGAAATCGGCTGTGCTCAGTGTAAGCGTGAGCTTGCAAATAAAGTGAATGAAATGCTTGCGCCAATCAGGGCAAAAAGAAAAGAGCTTGAGAATAACCCCAAACTTGTAAGAGAAATTTTGCTTGAAGGTTCAAACAGGGCGCAAAAAGAAGCTCAAATTATTTTGGATAAAGTAAAAGAAGTTGTGAAAATGTACTAATATAAAGGGTTTTTTATGGAAAAACTTGTCGAAACATTTATAGAACTTGCAAAAATTCCTTCTCCGCCTCTTGGGGAAGAAAAAGTTGCGGATAAAATTGTTGAAATTTTAACAAACGGCGGCGTAAACGCTAAAAAAGACGACTATGGCAATGTTTATGCTTATATTGAACCTACCGACAGTACAAAAAGACCGCTGCTTTTAAGCACGCATATGGATGTTGTCGGAGATGACAGCCCTGTTAATGTTGTTGTAAACGGCGATATTATTGAAACCGATAAATCAAGAACTTTGGGTGCTGACGACAAAGCAGGTGCTGCTGCGGCAATTAGACTTGCTTTAAATGTTAATCAAGATAAAGACCTAAAGCACGGCGGTTTAGAGCTGGTATTTACCCGTGATGAAGAGCAGTCTATGACAGGTATTAATCACCTTGATTTTTCAACTCTTGAAAGCGAATACATTTTAGTATTGGACAGTGCAAATTTAGGAAAGTTTGAAATTTCCGGTGCAAGCTATACAAAATTGGATGTTATCGTAAATACAAAATACGGCGGACACAGCGGTTTAGATATAGACAAGAAAGATAGAATTAACGCTGCAAAAATTATTGCGGACTATGTTAAAATCGCACCGATTGGGGTTATAAACGAGGATGAGCTTGGCGTTGTAACCTCTGCAAACTTAGGCTGTATAATTGGCGGCGGGGTCGAAAGAACTTTAAAATCGGCTTATAGAGTAAAAAATCCTTGCGAATATATTGCAAAAAATTGTACGGATAATGTAATTAATACAACCGCTTACGCTCATTATTCAATCAGAAGTTCAAATACTTGGTTTGAAAAAGAATTAATTGATGCATATAAAAATATTGCAGATGCAATTAATAAAAAATACGGCGGGCTTGTTGAGGTTAAAATTGAAACAAGCGTGCATCTTTTGCCTTTTGAAAAGTCTGATGATGATACTCTTGTAAATATTGGCCGCGAGGCTGCAAAAAAAGCAGGCGTAAAGCTTGATGTAAGTTCGTTCCATGCAGGTGCGGAAACTCATATTTACGCAAACAAGCAAAATAAATATTCAAAAACCTTTAAGCCTGTTTTAATAGGCATAGCGGATATTGAAAATATGCACTCGCCTGATGAGAAAATTCATATAAATTCTTACCTTGAGGGCTTTAAGTTCTTGGGTGAATTTTTTAAAGAGTTTAATATGCAGTAATTAATAGGGCTTGCAAGTTGCAAGCCCTTAAATTTTTTATTTTGTTTTTTCTAGAACGGTTTTGTTTGAGAAAGCTTATTTCTCAATTCTCTAAATCTTGCAATGTCTTCTTGTGCTTTTGACGTTTCTTTAAATAGAACTTGTGTTGCAGGGTGAATAATTACAATCTGATCCATGTGAATTTCCAAAAAGTCATATCTTCTTGGTGCGGAAGAAGAATTTTTCCCCATAATTTCAGCGTTTGTAACAGCCAAAAAACGTCTGTCCTTATCGTTTAAAAGTTCCGTT
>CASGEP010000053.1 GCA_949300515.1 uncultured bacterium | reverse complement strand
CAAAAGGGTCAAAAACAGACAAAACAGAGCGTATATGTCTTGCGGTAACGCCTGAGGAAAAAGAATATTTAAAAAAATGCCTTGAGGATTTTCGCAGCAAAAATACTTAAACCGCAAATTTTAACAGTGCAAAAATAACGACGGGCGCAAGTTCTGCGCCCGATGGCTTATTAGCCGGGTAAGTTGAAAAATCAAGCAAAAAATCGCGCTTTTTTTCGCGCTTTTTTCTCATTTTCGCGCTCTTTTTTGTACCCTCTCACGCCCTTTTACACTCTCTCATAATACCACCTGACTTTATCCCTGATAAAATCGCCCACTTCATCAGGCTTTAGCGCAGGATTGTAGGGGATAAAATTAATATCAATTTTGCCCGCGCTTGATGACTGCGGGTTGCGTTTACCAAATTCATAATGGGTCATAACGGTTATGGGGTTAATATCAAGAGCATATTTTTTGCAAAGCTGCGCACAAAGTTCGTATGCCCGTTCAAATTGTATCTGTTTTAGCGGATATTCCCCTAATTTTCGTATTTTGCCGTTATAGCTGTATCCTAACATACCGCAAAGCGCAATCCCGATTGAGCCCGTATTGCCCCCGCCTGTGTGCGCAGCATAGCGCCCGTCATTACAGTTTAAATTATCCTCGGGTTTACAAAACCCCTCTTTTATTTCGCCTTCGCCGTCTATTAAATAGTGATAATGCGCCATATCAGTACTGTTAGGCTTATAACTGCCCGCACTCCAGTGTAGAATTATTCTTTTCATTTTTCCCCTTTTTGCTTATTCTCAATGTGTTCTAATATCATCGTCACCTTTGTGTTAACCTCAATCAAAAGATTTCTGTCGACGTTAATCGTATTAAATATTTCTTTTCTGCAATCTTCGCATTTGTCTTTAGACTGATATTTTAAGGATATCAGCCAGTCTATTGTTTTAAAAATCCCGATACATACAACAATTGCGCAAAGTCCTGCAATTCCGTGTATGATATAGCTTAAATATTCCATTAATTTCTCTTTGCCCCTGTTTTAAATTTACCATCCGCAGAGCTTCTGCCAATTGTCAACACTGTGGAACATTGCCCATCTTTTAAAGGCGTTAAAACGTCCGAAATATTCGCACAGTGCTTCAAAGATTAAAGTTGATAAGTAGCGGTTATTGCCTATAACGCTTTTATGCTCGCAAAGGAAATCATGTACACAGCTTGCAAGTTTAAATCTCGGCTCTTTTTGCTGACCTATTATTACCCAGGCAAAGGGTGGCACATTTGCGCCATTCCAATCATAGCCTTTTGGGATTGTGAATTGATATGTTTTCCCCCTGAATTCAACAATTATTGATAAATCCGCAATCACAACAAAAGGTTTTTTAAGCGCTTTTTTAAGTTCGTCATCATCAAGATTTTTAAGAAATTTATCTTGCAAATAAAATTCAGGGTTTGCCTTGTTGAAATAAATTTTTAACCCCTTCCTGCCCTCAACCGTGCAGCAGGATGGCATATCATTAAACATTTTTTAACCTCCGAAGCAAATATCTTTATTCCCCGCCTTTTTCAGACTCAGAGCCGATTTTTAAAGGTTTTCCGTTGATAATAATATTAATGTTAAACCATGAGCCTTTATTGTCTATGCTCTGTCTGCAGCGCTCCTGTTCGGGTGATTTTTGAAAGTTAAATCCCGCGTAGCTTTTTTCATTCACAATGCGCGATTCAAATTCATCATCACATACTGCAGACCCCGTTTGTACTTCCATGTTCTCCTGTGCTTTTTCCTCTTGAGAAAATGCACAGCTTGAAAACAGTAAAACGACTGCTAAAGCAACTAAAATCTTTTTCATATTTTCCTCCTCCTTTATACACTTATCTGCATAGTTGTATACTGTGTTTGTGCCCATTTAATTTGAAATTCGCTGTACCAACTTAAAAATTCCTCCTTAGTTGTGGCGTTGTGTGTTATTTGATGAGTACTCAGCCAATCTTCACTGCATTGAGTTTCATCGTTAAAATCCGGTGTTTGATAAAAAATTAAAAGCGGTGCTAAATCGCTTGTGAAGCTGCCTAAAATGTTTACCATATTAAAAACACAGTTCACAGCTTCAACAGCGCTTTGATAGCCTTTTGGCTGTTTTCTAAAGTTCCCCCAGGATGTTGAAATGAAATTGTTGTAAAATTCCTCCTCTCTCTGCTGCGCTGTTGTAAATTTGCTTACAGCTTCATATACAACCTGAATTTTATTTCCCTGCTCAACATACGATGCAACTAACTCCTCATCTGCTTCAACTAAAGGCATATCCCCATACACTACTTCTTTGTACCCTGCGTTTATGTAGTCATTTTCCTGCGGGTTTAAAATCGTTTTATTGTTTAAGATTAAATAATGCGG
>CASGEP010000052.1 GCA_949300515.1 uncultured bacterium | reverse complement strand
ATTCTTAGTGCCTTACTGCCTTAGTAACTTAGTATCTTTTAAGAAGGCAGCGTTTACTCTGGCAGAGGTTCTGATAACCCTCGGCATAATCGGGATTGTTGCAGCGCTTACTATTCCGACATTGGTAAGCAATTATCAAAAAAGACAAACAGTCGTGAAATTAAAGAAAGTGTTTGCAGATATAAATAATGCGGTAAAGTTGTCAGAAGTAGATAACGGTCCCGCTTACACATGGGAGTATCCCAAAAATAATACTTTAAGTGATGAAACAATATTTGCATTTATAAAAAAATATTATCTTCCGTATTATAAATCAGCAAAATTGTATGATGTATACAATTTTGACAAAAATTATCACGTGATGCAGATGAATAAGGACGAAAAATTACCTACAATAGCCAACTATTTGGTATTATCTGACGGGACTATACTGTCATTTTTTTCAAATTTACCGGCAGGATATTTGTGGATATTTGCTGATATAAACGGAAAAAATCCTCCCAATAGAGTTGGCAGAGATGTATTTGTTTTTACGGGTTACATAAGAACGGCAGCGCAAAGCCGTACTTATGGACGTTATAATATACGTTTTTGGTCAAAAGATCTTGGCGATACCAATATTGTGACACGAGATGACCTGACAGAGCCTTCATCTATGTACGGGTGTAGTAAAGCTGCTGTTATGGATGATTTTTACGGTGCAGGTTTTTATTGCGGAGCTTTGATACAGTATGACGGCTGGAGGATAGCAGACGATTATCCCTGGTAAGTCATTTATACGTGCAAAATTTTTATGTTAAAATTCAGAATATGATTTCAACATTAAAAACAAGAGCTGAAATTTTTGCGGGCGATGTTTTAGGCGGAATTAATTCCGCGATAATTGCTTTGCCTCAGGCTCTTGCATTTGGTGTTGCAACAGGGTTTGGAGCGGGAGCAGGGTTATGGGGTGCAATAATTTTGTGTTTTGTCGCGGGAATTCTTGGCACTAAAACACCTATGATATCCGGAATTACGGGTCCTGTTGCAATTGTTACGGCATCAATTATGCATTCAATGGGACAGGATATTAATTCTGTTATTCTGATTATCGCAATGGCGGGAATTTTGCAGATTATTCTTTCAATGACACAGCTTTTAAATATTGTGAAGTATGTTCCATATCCCGTAATATCGGGTTTTATGAACGGGGTCGGGGTAATTATTATAATATTGCAAATAAATCCTATCCTCGGGCATCCCACGCTGTCCAGCACTATTGAAAGTATTCAAAAATTGTTTGTGAATTTACAATCAGTAAATTTTGATGCTTTATTTTTGGGAATATTGACGCTTTTAATAGTATTTTTAATGCCGAAACGTGTTAATAAATTTGTTCCGTCAACAGTAATTGCGCTTATAATCTGTACGTTTGTTTCAATAAAATTCGGTTTAGACGTGGAAAAAATCAACACAATTTCCGTGGAATTTCCAAAGTTTATTTTGCCGCATGCTAATTTTATTGAACTTGTGAATAATCTTCAGTATGCTGTAATTCTTGCAATAGTTTTGTCTGCGGAAAGTCTTTTGACAGGACTTGTGTGCGATTCTTTAACAAAATCAAAAAATAATCCGAAACATCTGATTGCGGCGCAGGGAATCGGTAATATCTGCTGTGCCATGTCGGTGTGTGTGCCCGGGTCTGCCGCCACAATGCGTACGGTTGCAGCTTTAAAAGCCGGTGCGACTACAAAAATGGCTTCTGTTGTCAGTCCTGTTGTGCTTTTATTGCTGTTGTTTAAATTTTCGGGTTTTGTTGCGGAAATTCCGCTCGCTGTTCTTGCGGGGATTTTGATTAAAATAGGTTATGATATAATTGATGTAAAACTTTTAAAAGTCTTAAAATACGCCTCAAAAGATGATTTGTATGTTTTGTGGACAGTGTTTTTCCTGACTGTTTTCTATAATCTTATTGTAGCTGTCGGCGCTGGAATTGTTCTGGCAGCGCTTTTATATGCCAAAAAGACGGCTGACAGCGCAAAATTGGTTCAAAAAACAGTTGTTGACAGCGATATTTTTGAGCTTGAAAAGAGTTTGGAACATGACTATCACCATAAAATCCGCGTTGTGCATATTGAAGGGCAGTTTTTCTTCGGTTCCGCAACACATTTGATTGCTCAATTTGACGAACTATTGGGTACAAAATATCTTATACTTAATTATGATGTGAATGATTTGCTGGATATATCGGCAATATTCGCGTTTGAAGATATTGTTATGCGTCTGAAAAGTCAGCATATTAAGATATTGCTTGTAATTCACGATAAAAAACATAAATAGTTGCAAAATTTGTTAAAATTTTGTATAATCAGTAAAAATGAAGGAGAGTGATTGATATGACTAGTTTCCACAACGGGGGGGGGCGACTCTCCTAGATAGACAGGACAAGGGTTTTGACGGTATATTTTGGGAAAAGTTACTAAGATACTGTGGCACTAAGGCAGTAAGAAGTAACAGAAAAGCAGGTCGGCATTACTATGCCGACAGAAAAATTAACAGTCGGATTAGTAAATCCGACCTACAGAATGTCATCCTGAAGTGCCTGAGGCAGGACAACATACTTGACATTGGTCACCCTATAAACGTCATCCCGCATTTATTGCGGGATCTCAATAAAAAAAGATCCCGGAACGAGTCCGGGATGACGGAAGTATCAGGTCATTGCGAGGAGCGAAGCGACGTAGCAATCGCAACACCGTTGAAATTGAATACGACGTCGTGTGCTATGCACACTCCTCGTAATGACAAAAATGCAAGTCTGCATTACAAGACCGAGAACAAAATTGACAAAGGAGCAAATACAAATTATAATTCCAATATGACGAATTATAATTCAGAGTTCCTGCGGAAAAACCGGACATTTTTCACAAAATCG
>CASGEP010000051.1 GCA_949300515.1 uncultured bacterium | reverse complement strand
ATTTTCATCTTTACAGTCTGGCATCTCGTCGCCCGACTCGTATTTTCGACTTGACCCTCGGCGGGTCAACGGGACTGCTTTATCCCACGCAAATCTTATTCAATTTTCAAACAAACATTGTCTGACAACATCATTATTAAACGCTGAAAAATAAATTTCAACCCTTAATTTTACTTAATTTTTAACAACTTATCCGCCCCATTTCTAAAGGTTTATGGTAGTATTTAATCATGGGTTTAAGTAAGAAAAAAATTTATTTTATAGTTTTTCTCTCAATCGCCATTTTATGCACAGCGGGCTTTTTGTGGGCTTGGTTTGTTACCCGTGATATAAGAAAAAACATCTCGGGAGCACTTAATCAAAAGCAAAAAGTCATTGTAAAAAATTTAATTTTGACCGAAACAAAAGACGGACATAAATACTGGGAACTCTACGCCAAAACAGGCAGCTACGACAGCGGAGACGAGGTTGTTGTACTTACAAATATAATCGGAAATTTTTACGACAAAGACAAAAAAGTTGCCCTGAGCTTCGAATCACCCAAAGGAACATATAAAGATTCAGACAAAACCATTGTTTTAGAAGGCGAAACATACATTGTATCAAAAGACGGAGCCTCCATTTTGGCAGATAAAATGCAGTGGGGCGGCAAAGGCACTGATATTGTTGCTTCGGGCAATGTAAGAATAAGAAAAGACAAAGATTTTTTGACGTACAGCGAAAAAGCGGTCTTTAATTCTGACCTGACTTCGTTTAAAATAATAGGAAAATCAAAAGTCGAAATTTTCCAAAAAGAAGGTACAACACAAGAAAAACACGATTTGTTTAATATCAAAGGAAATTAGATGAGAAAGATACTGGCAACATTTTTTATATTAGCTTTCACAATGATGCAGGCATACTGCGCAAATGTGGTCATTGAAGCAAGAAAGCAGACAATTAAGCTTGATCAGAATAAAGGCTTTTTTGAGGGCGATGTTCAAGTTGGTGTGGGCGACATAAAGGTAAAAAGCCCCCGTGCCGAGCTGGATTTAGACCCTGTATCTAAAAAGCCTTCTCTTGCAACGTTTTTTGACAATCCGTACGCTTTTCAAAACAAAGAAGCAAAAAAACACGAAATAAAAGCCGACATAATAAAAGTTTCATTAATCAAGAAAAGCGTTCTGGCACAAGGAAATTCACAATCTATCATCATGGAAAACCGTCAGCCGATAATCACAATCAACGCTGACTCGCAAGAATACGACACAAATACAAAACTTATGAAGGCGCAAGGCTCTGTTGTTATTCGCTATCAAGATTTAGAAACTTTTTCAGACAAGGCAAATGCAATAATTGACAAAAGCGGAAACATCGAAAACCTTAAATTAATAGGCAATGTCGTTATGAAAGAAAAGGCAAATGTCGTTAAGGGCGGTGTTTTTGAATATGAACCCAAAAGAGGTGAGTTTCAGGTTTCCGGTAACACCTCTTCAGACGTTACTTTTGAGGATGGCACAAGGATTTATGTAGAGGCAAGATACCAACAGTTCAATAAATTTACAAATTCGCTTATCGCAGGCGGAAACGTAAAAGTAAAATACAAAGACTACTTTGCACAAGGCCCGAAGGCGCAATTAATAGTTGACCCTAAAACAAACAAGCCAAATACGGTAATTTTTACCGGACGCTCTAAAATTACAAGCCAAGGCTCAACCGTTGAGGCAGACAAGATAAGAATGACACTTAATCCGAAATCATTTTTTGCGGACGGAAACGTAAAAACAAGTATATCACAAGAAGGCAGTATGGAATTATGAGTATAACTTTAGAAAACAAACAATGTTTAATAGCAGGCGACGGACTTTTGCCCGTCAGAATGGCTCAAGGAGCTAAAGAAAACGGTTTTGAAGTAATTGCAATTTCACTTTCATCAGATAATTGCAAGGAATTGCAAAAATACTGTTCAAAGGTTGTTTCCCTTGGCTTTGGACAAGTCGAAACAATTGAGAAAATTCTTAAAGAGGAAGGTATTAAACAACTTACTTTTTTAGGAAAAGTATCAAAAACAATGTTATTAAAACGTCCCAAGCTTGAACCAAAGGCAATTCAGTTTTTAAAAGAAGCTTTCAAGTTAAACGACGACGCTATTATGTTAAAAATCGTTGACGAGCTTAAATCAATCGGGGTTGAAGTTTTGGATCAAACAATTTTCATCAAGAACTTAATGGTGCAAAAAGGCGTTTTAACTAAACTTGCTCCCACTCAAGAGCAGCTCTACGACATTGAATACGGCTATAAAACAGCAAAAGAAATGGGCAAGTTGGATATAGGTCAATCTGTTGTAATGAAAAACCGCATGATAATGGCAGTTGAGGCAATAGAAGGTACAGATAAGTGCATCAAAAGAGGTAGCAAGCTGGCAAGAAGAAAAGGGGCGGTTGTTGTTAAAGTTGCAAAACCGCATCAAGATAACAGATTTGATATTCCAACCGTCGGTTTAAGAACTCTTAAAACCATGAAAAGATACGGTGCAAGCGTTTTAGCTCTTGAAGCCGGAGAAACAATAATTGTAGGGCAGCAAGAGATGATTAATTACGCCGATAAAAATAAAATGTCAATTATAGCAATATAGCAGGAATTATGCCAAAAAAAGTATTTATAATTACGGGTGAGCACTCCGGAGATAAACACGCAAGCGGAGTTGCAAGAGAGTTAAAAAAAATAAATCCCAATATTATTATTGAAGCCGTT
>CASGEP010000050.1 GCA_949300515.1 uncultured bacterium | reverse complement strand
AGGCTTGCATAATTGACCCTAAATTGCGGCAAGCTGGCAAGATAGAGTGGCTGTCGCGCAAACTATGCAGCGATTGCTCTAGGAGCAAAGTCAGCTTTTACAACGTTATTAGCGTTTATTTTTTTGATTGTTGGTAACGCACAACATCCGTGCGACTTGCATTGCAGATGATAAAGCACCCTGTCAAAACCAAAACGTCCCCATATTAAAATTTCAAAGTTCTGTATATAAAATTATAGCACTCATTGGGCTAAATTCAAGGCTATATAACGGGGTAGCTGCCTAAAACCCTGTAATATTGCGTTCTTGAGCCCAGCTCTTCAAGCGCTTTTTCAATATCTTCAATGCCCTTGTCAATATCAACAAAGAAATTGTATTCGCCCAAAACCCTTTTAGACGGGCGACTTTCGATGTATATTAAATTCAAATTATGCTTTTTAAAAACCTCAAGAGCAACAACCAAGGCCCCCGGTTCTTGCTTTGTTGAAAAAACAATAGAGGTGCGTGTTTTAGACCCAAAATCCTTTTGAATTTGCGAAATAAAGACAAATCTTGTTTTGTTATCTTTATTATCGTTAATATTTTTCTCTAAAACCCTTACGCCATATAAGTTTGCACAAAATTCACTGCCGATTGCCGCAGTATTTTTGTCCTCATCAGACAAGCTCTCAACCGCTGCTGCGGTAGAAGAAGCGTTAATAAGTTCAATATTTTTCCCGAAATTGCGGCTAATGTAGTTTTGGCACTGCGAAAGCGGTTGAGGATGCGAGATTATTCTTTTTATGTCTTTTTTCTCGCAGTTTGAAATAAGGCAGTTTTCAATGCCTATTTGAGTTTGAGCTAAAATTTTAACATCATTTTGAGAGGCGTAAATACTGTCTAAAGTTCCCCTTACTATCCCCTCAATTGAGTTTTCAATTGGCACAACTGCTGCTAAAGTGTTGTCCTTGTCAACTAAATCAATGATTTTTGGAATAGTCGAAACAGCTTCCGTGTCAATATTCAGCCCGAGTTTATCCTTAAATTTTTCAAGGGCAAATTGACTGTATGTTCCTTTTGGTCCTAAAAATAATATTTTTTTGATAGAATTGTCCATATAGTTATTTTATTATGATTGGAATTAATATGGCAACAGGAAAAATTAAATTCGGCACAGACGGTTTTCGCGGCATCATTGCGGACGATTTTACTTTTGAAAATGTCGAGAAAATTACTTGCGGCATAATTAAATATTTAAAAGATTTTGTACAGGACAGAAAATCTGTCTTAATTGCTTATGACCCAAGGTTTATGGCCGATGAGTTTGCAAAATTTTCATCGGAAATATTTTTAAAAGCCGGCTATAACGTAATGTTGTCAAATTCAGTTTGCCCTACTCCCGTAGTTGCTTACGCTGCTACTGTTGCTAAAAGTTCAGCGGGTGCGGTAATGTTTACCGCTTCACACAATCCTAAAAATTATCTTGGTATGAAATTTATCCCAAACTACGGCGGCCCTGCGACAAAGGAAATTACGGATGAAATCGTAAAAAATATTGAAGAAAACTACTATCCTTCCTCTCAATATGGTGCAGAGCTTATTAACTCGGATTTTAGAGAGGTTTATTTTTCGCAAATCGAAAAATTGATTGACTTTGAAACTATTAAAAAACATAGCCCAAAATTCATATACGACGGGCTTTTCAGTGCTTCAATCGGCTGCTTTGATGAAATTTTAAAAAGACACAACATCAACTTTGAAGTTGTGAATGACCACTATGACCCGAACTTCGGCGGTTTTCTGCCTGAACCGAAGCCAAAATTTATGAAGCATTTTAAAAACGGTTATTTAACTTTTGCAAATGACGGAGATGCCGACAGGTACGGCGTTATAGACGAAAATGGCGAGTGGGTCAGCCCCAATGAGATTATGGCAATTTTGCTTAAATATTTGGTTGAAAATAAGCACAAGCAAGGCAAAATGATTAAAACTGTCGGTGTAAGTGCTCTTCTTGACGTTGTTTGCGATAAATTAGGCATTGAAACAATTACAACTCCCGTCGGGTTTAAGTGGTTATCGGAGCAGATGAGAAAAACTCAGGCAATCCTTGCAGGAGAAGACTCCGGCGGTCTTTCAACGGGAGAGCATATTCCCGAAAAGGACGGACTTCTCGCAAACTTCCTTGTACTTGAAATGCTAGCAAAGACCGGAAAAGATTTATACGAACTACAGGAAGAACTCCACCAAATTATTGGTGAAACCTTTATTATAATAGGCACACCTTTTTTAATTTCTTCGCTGAAACGCCTTGTGCATATTGTAAGTATACCGTCGTAGTTAAATAAATCCGCCATAAGCACTCCGCCGCAGTAGCACTGAGCAACGCTTCCCTTTATGTCAAAGTCGATTTTGCACTCATAAAAATCGGTAACTGTATCGGCGGGAATTGTAAGCTTATACATCTTCTTTCTGCCGTGAGAGAACAGGTAGTGCTCATATTTAACACGTTTGGTGCGAATCTGTTCCAAAGAGATATGGGGCTTTTTGCCATCAAGCTCTTTAATTGTGTAAACGGTTCCGTTGTCACTGATTACAGTGTCAGCGCTGAATATAACCTTTTCGTCAATGTACCAGAGTTCCCATGCCTCTTTTTCGCTGAGAATATAAACATTGGCTTTTTCTGTTTTAATTGCGGGAGTTTTAGCTGAAAACTCTGAGAGCACATACTGACCGTCAATTTTTTCAGCGGCTGTTTCTATATTGCCGTCTGCTTTGAAGGTGCACTTAACTGAATCGGGAACAAAGAAATAATATTTTTCTCTGCCGTTTTCAGCAGTTTTGCAGATAGGCTGAGCGGTAATATAATCAAAG
>CASGEP010000049.1 GCA_949300515.1 uncultured bacterium | reverse complement strand
GTAGTCATCACCGTGTGGATCCTAGAAATACAAACCGGTAACAGCATAGGTGGAGCGTGGGTTGTGTGGGTTGTGATCACTAGATAGTGCTCAGTTTTTTTCATCAGAGACAACAACCCCAAAGCGGTGCGGGTCATTTACCGCATAGCCGAAAACGGTTGCGCCTGTTGTTTTTTGACCTACACGTTTTAGCATGGAAGAAAAACCAAAGCCGTGGAAAATATTATCTCCCAAAACCAAAGCGCAAGGCTCGTTATCAATAAATTTCTCGGCAATTAAAAAGCTGTCCGCAATTCCTCTTGGGACTTCTTGCACCATGTAAGAAAATTTAACGCCGATTTGCTCGCCTGTTCCTAAAACTTTTTCAAAATTTTGATTATCAAGCGGGTTGGTTATGATTCAAATATCCTTAATACCTGCCAAAAGCAGCGTAGTTATAGGATAATAAATCATCGGTTTATCATAAACCGGAAGTAAAATTTTCGATATTGGTAATGACGCAGGGTAAAGTCTTGAACCTGCACCACCTGCAAGAATTATGCCTTTCATCTATTCTTCCTTTTTGTCCTCATCTGTTTTTTGGTTAGCCTTTTTAGCTGCTGCAAGCTTTTCTCTTACTTTTGTTTCAATTTCAGCTAAAACATCGGGATTAGCTTCCAAAAATTCTTTCGATTTATCTCTGCCTTGACCCAATTTCTCATCGTTGTAGCTAAACCACGCACCTGCTTTTTTAACAATATCCATATTAACGGCAACATCTAAGATATTTCCGATTGCACAAATACCTTTTCCGTAGATTATGTCAAATTCGGCAACTCTAAACGGCGGAGCAACTTTGTTTTTAACAACTTTAACTTTAACTCTGTTACCGATGTCTTCGCCTTCTTTATTTTTAACCGAATCAATTCTTCTTATGTCAAGTCTTACTGAAGCATAATATTTAAGGGCATTACCGCCTGTTGTTGTTTCAGGGTTACCAAACATTATGCCGATTTTTTGTCTTAATTGGTTGATGAAAATTACTGTTGTATTGGTTTTACCTACAATACCCGTTAATTTCCTCAAAGCCTTTGACATAAGACGAGCTTGCAGACCCATTTGCTGCTCATCCATCGCCTTTTCAATTTCTGCCTTAGGTACAAGAGCCGCAACAGAGTCGATGACAATAACGTCAATCGCACCAGAGCGCACAAGTTCTTCGGCAATTTCCAGAGCCTGTTCACCTGTATCAGGTTGAGATATTAAAAGCTCATCCACATTAACACCTAAATTTCTTGCATATTCAGGGTCAAGAGCATGCTCTGCATCTATAAACGCTGCTATACCGCCTTTTTTCTGAGCCTCTGCAACAATATGCTGTGCCAAAGTTGTTTTACCGCTTGATTCAGGCCCGTAAATTTCAATAACTCTGCCTTTTGGTACACCGCCTATGCCAAGAGCAATATCAAGTGCTAGGGCACCTGTCGGAATATATTCCACATTCAAAGTTGCCCTGTCGCCAAGGCGCATGATTGAACCTTTTCCGAAATCTTTTTCAATTTTATCTAATGCAAGTTTAAGCGCTTTGTCTTTCCCTGCCTTTATTTCATCCAATTCTTTTTCTTTAGTTTCAGCCATTTAAAAATTTCCTCTATTCCCTAATCTTTATGAATATTATATAATAAAATTTATGAAAACTGTAAAACTTAACAATTTTGAAATAGGCGGCAACAAACTTACAATTTTTGCAGGCCCTTGCGTAATTGAAAACGAAGAAATGCTTTTTGAGTGTGCAAAAACTCTAAAGAAAATTTGCGCCGAGCTTAATATTAACTACGTGTTCAAAGCAAGCTTTGACAAGGCAAACCGCTCATCAATCGATTCTTATCGAGGCCCGGGGCTAAAAGTCGGACTTGAGCTTTTGGACAAAGTTAAAAAAGAATTTAATGTGCCTGTTGTAACCGATTTTCACGAGCCAAGCCAAGCGTCAGAGGTTGCAGACGTGGCTGATGTTTTGCAAATCCCCGCTTTTTTGTGCCGTCAAACCGATATGCTTGTTGCGGCAGCAAAAACAGGAAAAATTGTGAACATTAAAAAAGGACAGTTTTTGTCCCCTTATCAAATCGGCTCTGCCGCTAAAAAAGTTATAGACAGCGGTAATGATAAGATTTTAATCACCGAGAGAGGCACAAGTTTTGGCTACAATAACTTAGTTGTAGATATGCGCTCAATCCCTATAATTCAAGAATTGGGCTACCCTGTTGTATTTGATGCAACTCACAGTGTGCAACTGCCGGGCGGACACGGCTCGTCATCATCAGGCGAGAGAAAATTTGTCCCGATGCTCGCCAAAAGTGCCGTTGCAGCAGGGGCAAGAGCTTTATTCTTTGAAATTCACCCATGCCCCGAGTGTGCTAAATGCGACGGGGACAACATGATTGCACTTGATGATGCCCACAAATTATTCAAGAATTTAAAAGATTTGTTTGAACTTACTAAGAAGATGTAACTTCATCGCTTATAAATTCTAAAAACTCGGTGTAGAGCAGTTTTTGACCGAATAAAAAGTCCTTTATGTCTTGACTTTTTTCATCAAAAAATTTGTGTGCGCCAATTTTTTCAAGAACAGAGTTAAGCTTTTTAATGTTTATTGAATAAATTTTTTTGTGAAATTGCAATTTAATCACACGCATTAAAAACTGTCCTCTAGCTAAATCGATTTTAAACATTTTGATAAACCTCATTACATATTACATTTGCGATTGTAATATAGGTTTTTGAGAAAAAACTAATGTATTTTCCGAGGTTAAACACGAAGTCGGTGCGATAGGGGCTTGCGTTGAGCAAGACCCGTGCACTACGGAATACGAAGTCGAGCGAAGCTCGAATTGCGACGCGACGCGTCCAATGAGAGCGAGCGAGCCTTAAGGATGTGAGCATATGCACAGCACCGATGAGGTGGTGGGCTTATGCGACACTGGACTAGAGTGAAGCCTAGGGGCTTGCGTTGAGCAAGACCCGTGCACTACGGAATACGAAGTCGAGCGAAGCTCGAATTGCGACGCGACGCGTCCAATGAGAGCGAGCGAGCCTTTGG
>CASGEP010000048.1 GCA_949300515.1 uncultured bacterium | reverse complement strand
AAACCATTACAACACTTATTTCTTCCACATCATTTGGAGCGGTAAATTTACAGTTAAGCGACTTTGTACCGTCTGCGGGGTCTGTACAATCAGAGTCGCGTATGTCGTATAAAAATAATCTGCTTTCATACTGTGCACTTGAATTTACGGTAAAACTCTCCTTTGCCCTTTTTGTAATAACGGGTGCTAAAAGAGTGAGTATAACCGAGATAACAAGGATGCCGATTAAAAGTTCCGCAAGAGTGAAAGCTTTTTGATTGTAACAATTGTAAAATTTTCTTTTTGTTAAATGATTGTCATGTAAACAAGCTCCGTCATGCGCAGATTTCGTATCAGCACAGCAATAGCCGCGCTTCATGCGCCCTAAAATTAATCTAAACAACATTTTCTCCAGTCTTTTTTAATCTACACCAAATATTATAATAATGTATACATTAAAAATCAAGCTGTCAAATAATGTGTAGATTATGTAATTATATTGCAGCTTAATTTATTCTATTTATAATAAAGGTAATTAACAGGTGAAATATGGACGAAAAGGCTTGCAGACTTGCACTCGGTGAAAATATAAGAAGAATAAGAAAAAGCAGAAAAATGACGCAGGATGCGTTTAGCGAAAAAATCGGCATAGAGCCTTCGAGTTTGAGTAATATAGAAAACGGAAAGAGTCTGCCCTCTACCCTCACGATAATTCAAATTCAGCAGCAGTTTGAAGTAAGTGCGGATGAGATTTTTGATATAAGTTATTTAAGAAATATTAAGACTATTGAGGAAGAGATTTTCAATTCGGTAGAAAGACTTGATGTTGAACAAAAAAGAGTACTGTGGCGGATAATCAAGACTCTTGAATATCAGCCACAGTAAGCGCTTTAGTTGTTGAGTATTTCGTCCAAGTCTTTTTTCGGTGTTGTTATCGGTTTTATTTTGTATTTGTCGCAGAGAAGTTTTAACACATTTTCGGATAAAAAAGCGGGCAGGGTCGGTCCGAGCCTGATGTTTTCAATCCCGAGATAAAGAAGCGTTAAGAGTATGCAGACGGCTTTTTGTTCGTACCATGAAAGTACAATTGAGAGCGGAAGTTCGTTTATGCCGCATTTAAAAGCCTTTGCAAGTTCCCCCGCGACATATACAGCGCTATAGGCGTCGTTACACTGTCCCATATCAAGCAGGCGCGCTATGCCGCCGATTTCACCGAGGCCTAAGTCGTTAAACCTGAATTTGCCGCAGGCAAGAGTAAGTACAAGAGAGTCTTTCGGGGTGAGTTTTACAAATTCGGTGTAGTAGTTTCTGCCCGGTTTTGCGCCGTCACAGCCGCCGACTAGGAAAATGCGGCTTATTTCGCCCGATTTTATTAAATCTATGATTTTGTTTGCAGCTGACATTATTGTTACCCTTGAGTATCCCGTATAGAGCGTGTCTGAGCCGTTTATGCCCGTCATCTTTTTGTCTTCGGCGTAGCCCTTGAGTTCAAGCGCTTTGTTGATTACGGGCGTAAAATCTTTGTTTTCGCCTATGTGGATTGTATCGGGGTATTTGACGATTGAGGTTGTAAATACCCTGTCTTTGTAGCTTTCCTTTGGCGGCATAATGCAGTTTGTCGTAAACAGGATTGCAGCGGGAATGTTGTCAAATTCTTTTTGTTGATTTTGCCAGGCTGTGCCGAAATTTCCCTTTAAGTGTTTGTATTTTTTGAGTTCGGGATAAGCGTGGCAGGGGAGCATTTCTCCGTGGGTGTAGATGTTTATGCCCTTGTCTTTTGTCTGTTCAAGGAGGATATGCAAGTCTTTTAAGTCGTGCCCGCTAACGACAATAAAAGGTCCTTTTTCGATATTTGTCGTAACTTTTTGAACTTGGGGTGCACCATAAGTTTTTGTGTTTGCCCTGTCTAAAAGCTCCATACATTTCAGGTTTACTTTGCCTGTTTCAAGCGTAAGATTTAAAAGTTCGTCGTTGGTTTTTTCCTGTGAAATTTCTTTTAATGCTCTGTAGAAAAAGTTATCGACTTCTTTGTCTTTGTAACCTAAAATCCTTGCATGGTATGCATAAGCCGCCATTCCTTTTAAGCCAAAGAGAATAAGTGACTTTAGACTTTTTTTATCGGGGTCATCTTCGCTCCAGAGAGTCTTTATATCGTATGTACAGATATTTTGGGCGGATTTTACTTCGTTTATCAAGTCTTGTATGGAGTTGTCGTCAAAATTTACGTTTGTGACCGTAGCAAAAAGACTTTTTATTATTAATTGTGTGTTTTTATCGTTTATGCGGGCGCATTTGGCAAGACAGATGATGTTGCTTATAAGTTCGTCTTGTAAATTGGCGGTTGACGGCTCTTTGGAGCATACTCCGCGCTTTGTACAGCCTTTTTGATTGGCTGTTTGTTCGCACTGAAAACAAAACATACCCATAGATTATTTCTCCTTTTAAGTATATGGCTATGATATATGAAAACGTCGTACAGTTTTTCTCTCCGTTTGGCTAATTCGGGAGGGTATATCGGTAAAGGGGAGAACGTTTTGTGCGGGGGTTGTTTTGCGAATAAAATTTTATAATCAAAATGTAATAATTATAGCCGGATACAGAGTCAATTCATCAAGAGCAGTATAAACGCCCCGTTTAAATAATTTAAGCAAAAAATTGCGCTGTCTTATTATTACCCTGATGCTTGGATTGGTTTAATCTTTTTTATATCATCGGCAATATTGCGTTTTGTTATTCTGAGTTCATAATCTTCCTGATAGCGCAGAAAATATCCCTGAGAAAGACCAAAATATGTAGTTAGGCGCAAATCCGTATCAGCCGTAATTCTTCTTTGACCTTTGATAATCTGATGAATTCTGTTTGGCGGCACAAATATTGCATTAGCTAAAGCGTTTTGCGTAAGGTTAAACGGCTCAATAAATTCTTCTTTGAGCATCTCACCCACGGTTGTCAGTTCAATGTATTCGGTCATTAAAATATCTCCATATAGGGTATTATCTGTTTATATTATATAGTACGTATCACGTAATTTCAACCCGACATACACAATTTGTTAAGATAAATGACTAAAACTTAGTGATAATCAACTATTTCAACATCAAAAGAGTGGTTGTCCAGCCATCTGAAGCATATTCTAAACCTGTCGTTTATGCGAATCGAATACTGGCCCTGTCTGTCGCCTGTTAAAACCTCGAGATGATTGCTGGGCGAAATTCTTAAATCATCAGGAACAGAGGCAGCATGAAGCATTTGCAGCTTCCGCAGCGCTCGTTTTTGAATGTCGTGAGGGAGTTTTTTAGAGAATTGTTCGTTCCATATTTTCTCTGTTTCTTTACACTTAAAAGTTTTAATCATAGAACGATTTTAACATACAAATATTTTAGAAGAACTGAGAATATAATAAAGTAAATAAAAATTGTCGATGGGGGTATTGCAAGTTCACCTGCAAAGGCAGACTTGCCACAATTTCAAGTCCCCCCCTTTTTTTTAAAAGCGCCGCATAAATATTAAAATTGTCGATGGGGGCATTGCAAGTTCACCTGCAAAGGCAGACTTGCCACAATTTCAAGTCCCCCCCTTT
>CASGEP010000047.1 GCA_949300515.1 uncultured bacterium | reverse complement strand
AATTGTCACAAAATTAATTTTTTTGCTGATTTCAGCCAAATCATCGTTTTTGACTATAACTACTGAATTTGAGGCGGTGAGGAAATTTTTTAGCCAATCATAATTTTTATTATTTTGAAAAGTAACCCTTCCTCCGCCGTAATAATACATTATAGAATATCTTCTGCCAAATCCGAATGAGGCTATGTTATAGTGCTTTTCTCTTGCAAGTTGAGCACAATTTTTTGAATGATTATTTTTATATTTACTTTTGCAGTCAACAGCGTAAGCAAGTTTTTCTACAAACGCCTGTTGTTGATCGCCTAAATCACCAATAATTGCTGTAAGTTGCGCTCTTAGGTTTTGAAGTTCGGAGGTTGAAACAACCTTTTGAGAAACAAGTCTTTGAACCTCATCAATTAATTTTTGCAAGCCCAAAGAAGTTACAAAAAGACCGGCTGTAATTTTTATAAGCTGAGCAAATTGTTCTTCAAGAGGCTTATCGGATGTACGGACAACCTCAATTGCACCGATACACTCGAAATTATTTTTCATCGGAAAAACACTAATTTGCTTGTTGCTTTTCTCAACCACAATATCTTTTTCTTCCTTGTGGCACTCAAAGATATAGTCTTTTATTTTTGATGAAATTTTATCCTTTGAATTACCTCTGTGCTTAAGCTCTTCACCTTTGTTTGAAAGGTAAATATTGCACTCTTCAAGAGATAACATTAATTTAATTGTCTTTGCAATTGAGTTGTAGATTACATAGTCTTCATCGTTTTTAAAACCCAAAAGCGAAAGAGTATTATCAATTGAATAAATAGATACAAGTTCGTTTAGCTGTTCTTTTAGACTTTCATTTTTATCTCGAACCTTATCGCCGATTTTATGCGCCAATTCAGGGTTTATAAGATGCTCGGTTAAAAAATCTCCTAAATTTAGAGCAAAAATTTCCTCAAGCGGGTCATCATCCAGTAAATTTATTGAACGAGAATAGATAGAAACTCCCGCATCGCTACCTTCACCACTATGGTTTCTTAAGTTTTCCATAAATTATTCCTATATGTGTTGTCTTATATTTTTACTATCGGCAGCTTTTAAAAAAACTTTTGCGATTTTTACAAAATTTATACTAAAGTTTACATTAAGGTAAACTTTTATTTGATGTGCTAAAATAGCTTTAACTATGGAAGATAAAATAATAGTCGAAACTAAATACTTTAAACTTAATAAGCCTATTAAGCTCGAGTGTCAAAAGGAGTTATCCGATATTGAGGTGGCTTACGAAACATACGGGGAGTTGAACGAAGCAGGGGATAATGCCATTTTAATTCTCCATGCTCTAACCGCAGATGCCCATGCTGCACATTATCATAGCAAAGATGACAAAAAACCCGGCTGGTGGGATACCATGATTGGGGATAATAAAGCTTTTGATACAAAAAAATATTTTGTAATTTGCTCAAATATTTTAGGCGGCTGCAAAGGTACAACAGGCCCGTCTTCGATTAACCCAAAGACAGGAAAGCCTTATGCACTGGATTTTCCTGTTATCACAATAGAAGATATGATTAAAGTTCAAAAAGAACTTATCGATTTTCTTGGTGTTAAAAAAATGATTGTCGTTGGCGGCTCAATGGGTGGCATGCAAGCTCTTGAGTGGTCAATCAGTCATCCTGATTTAGTTAAATCGACAATAATTATCGCCTGTGCACCGCGTTTAAGCGCTCAAGGAATTGCCTTTAACGCTGTTGCAAGAAACGCAATAATTTCAGATAAAAACTTTAACAATGGGAATTACTACGAGGGCGAACACCCCGAGCGCGGTTTAAGCATTGCAAGAATGGTTGGGCACATTACTTATCTTTGCGAAGAAGCAATGCACAATAAATTTGGAAGAGACTTTAAAGATAAGCCGTCATTTGATTTCGGGGTAGATTTTCAGGTTGAAAGTTATCTTGAATACCAAGGCAGAATTTTTGTGGACAGGTTTGATGCAAACAGCTACTTGTACATAACAAAAGCCGTTGATTATTATGACCCGACAAAAAAATACGGCTCGCTTGAAAACGCTTTCAAAAATACAAATTCAAGGTTTTTAATTATCTCGTTTTCATCAGACTGGCTCTTTTCGACAGAGCAGGCAAAAACAATGGTAAATGCTCTTGTTAAGGACAACAAAGAGGTTTCTTTTGTAGAGTTAAAAAGTGCTTGCGGACATGATGCATTTTTAATCGAGTGGGAAAAACAAACAAAAATAATAGAAAGTTTCTTAAAGGGATAAATGCTTAATTATAGAGTAATTGTTGATTTAGTAGAAGAAAATTCAAAGATACTTGACTTAGGTTGCGGTTCGGGTGCTTTGTTTAAAATGCTGACGGATGAGAAAAAAGTCAAAGGCGTCGGTGTTGAAATTGATGAAAATTGCGTTATAGAGGCACTTGAAAAAGGCTTGAGCGTAATTCAAGGGGACTTGGACGAGGGTCTAAAACAATTTCCTGACAAGAGTTTTGATTATGCAATTTTAAATCAGACATTACAGTCAACAAATAACCCCGAGTTTGTTATAGAAGAAATGCTTCGTGTAGCAAAACAGTCTATTGTAAGTTTCCCGAATTTTGCATACTGGAAAGTCAGATTTTACTTGTTTTTCAAGGGCAAAATGCCAAAGTCAAAACAACTTCCTTACGAATGGTATAACACCCCTAATATTCACCTTTTAACAGTAAATGATTTTTTTGAATTTTGCAAAAAGAGGGATATAAAAATTGAAAAATCAATCTATTTAACAAGAAGAAAAAAAAGAAGCGGCTTTTTAATTAAAACAATTACAAATTTTTTCTCGGAAGAAGTTATATTTATAATAAAAAAATAAGCGACAAGGTTTTCCCTGCCGCTTATTTTGTATTAATTTTGCTTACATAGCGCCTTTAATGATTTCAACAAAGCTGTCAACTTTTAAGCTTGCGCCACCAACTAAAGCACCGTCGATATCAGATTGAGCCATTTGCTCTTTAATTGTTTCAGGTTTTACAGAACCGCCGTATAGAATTCTTACTTTGTCTGCATTTTCTTTTCCTGCAATTTGAGAAAGAGTTGTTCTGATACCTTTAATTACTCTGTTTGCTTCAGCACTATCGCAAGTTTTACCTGTACCGATTGCCCAGATAGGTTCATAAGCAATAACAACGTTTGCTACATCAGCGGGTGCAACACCTTCAAGAGCTTTTACTATTTGAGAAGCAATGTGTGAGTCAGTTACACCAAGCTCTCTTTGTTCTAATGTTTCACCGCAGCAGATAATAGGTGTTAAACCTGAAGCGATAATTGCTTTTGCTTTTTTGTTAATCATCTCATCTGATTCACCAAAAATTTGACGACGTTCAGAGTGTCCGATAATGATAAATTTAGCATCAAAGTCTTTAATCATATCGATTGAAACTTCACCTGTGAAAGCACCTTTTTCTTCAAAGTAGCAGTTTTGCGCAGCAAGTTGAATTCTACCGCAACCGCAGTTGCAGATGTTTTGGCTTACAACATCAAGAGATGTGAAAACAGGTGCTACAACAACTTCAGGAAGCGCATCTTTATCAATTCCTTCAATTGCTTCTTTGATACCACAAACAAGTTCCGCACTTGCTTTACGGTTATTGTGCATTTTCCAGTTACCTGCAATAATAGGTCTTCTGCTCATTTTAAAACTCCTTAATTTATTTTATTTACTATCAAATAATAACACAAAAAAGTTAAATGAGGGTGTAAAATTTTTATCTAAAGACATATAACCAGAGAGATTTTTTAACGATTTCGCCCTGTCGGCAAGGCTCTCGCCTTCCCGTTCGGGCTCACATCCTTATGCCTGCTCGCTTTCATTGGATGCAAAGCATCACAATTCAAGCTTCGC
>CASGEP010000046.1 GCA_949300515.1 uncultured bacterium | reverse complement strand
ACTTTTGCAAAATGCGCTGCAACTGTTAGATTAATCATCTAATTTCGCGCGCAGCTCTTGAACTTCGTATTTAAGCCTGTTTAGCTCGCACTTAATCGGGTCGGGAATTCTGTTGTGCAAAAGCTGCCCTTGAATAAACACTCTTTGTTTGACTATTCTTCCCGGGATGCCCACAACTGTAGAGTGTTCGGGAACGTCATCCACAACGACCGAACCTGCACCAATATTAGTATAATCGCCTATTGTAATATTACCCAAGACCTTTGCACCTGCACCGACTGTAACGCTGTTACCAAGCGTAGGATGGCGTTTACCAAGGTCTTTACCTGTACCGCCAAGCGTAACGCCTTGATATATAAGAACATCATCGCCAATAATCGTTGTTTCACCTATTACAACGCCCATTCCGTGGTCAATGAAAAAGTTTTTCCCTATTTTTGCCTTCGGGTGAATTTCAATTCCCGTAAAAAAGCGCGCCAGCTGCGAAATTAGCCTTGGGATAAAAGGAATGTGCCACTTTGTCAGTTTATGTGCGAAACGATACGCCAAAAGCGCGTGGAAACCGGGGTAGAGCAAAATAATCTCCGCTAAATTCCTTGCGGCAGGGTCTTTGTCATATATAGTTTTAATGTCGCTGCAAACAGTTTTTATTCCACGGACAATGGACAGGCCCTGTTTTTTTTCTTCAACCATTAAAAAATTCCCCCGGATAAGTACCTTTCCCCACTGTCGGCAAAAATCGCAACAATCATATCATCTCTGCCTTCAAAGAAAAACTTCTTATCCAATTCTAAAGCAGCTTTCAAAACAGCGCCCGAAGATACGCCGACCAGCAGACCTTCTTGTTTTGCAGCTTCTCTTGTAATATTTATCGCCTCATCGCCTTTAATATCAACGATTTTATCCACTAAGTCTTTGTTCAAAGTTTGCGGAACAAAGTTTGCACCTATACCTTGAATTTTATGCGCAGCCGCAACACCTTGGGTTAAAAGAGGACTTTCAGCGGGTTCAACTCCTAAAACTTTAATTTTCGGATTATGCTCTTTAAGTCTTTTTGCACAGCCCGAAATTGTTCCGCCCGTTCCTATTCCCGATACAAGAACTTTTATTTCGCCGTTTGTATCTTTCCAAATTTCATCCGCAGTTTTTATATGCGAAGCGGGATTTTCAGGGTTTTCAAACTGTTTTGTTTCAAAAACGTTTTTCCCTTCCGCCTTTAATTTTTTTGCAATTTGATTAGCCTTTTCAACAGAGCCTTGCATACCAAGGTTTTTAGGCGTTGTAACAACTTTTGCACCATAAGCTGCAATGAGTTTTTTTCTCTCTTCGGTCATATTCTCGGGCATCACAGCAATAAACTCAATCCCCATAATAGAGGCACAAAGAGCAAGTCCGACACCTGTATTGCCTGATGTCGGCTCAACTATAACCGTGTCGGGAGTTATTAAACCCTTGTCGTAAGCCGATTTTAACATATTGTAAGCTACACGGTCTTTAATAGAGCCTGCGGGGTTAAAGTATTCAAGCTTTGCGTACAAATTTTTCGGCTTATAACCCTCATAAGTCCCGTTAATCTTGACTATTGGGGTGTTACCGATTAGCTCTAATAAATTAGAATACAATTTTGGCATATTTTCTTTTGCCCCCTTGCAATACACCTGCTCTATCAACGACAAAGTCAACCGAGGTAAGCTTTTCGCCTTCGAATTTTACTCCGCCGCCTGCAATCAGCCTTCTTGCCTCACCTTTGCTTTGTACAAAACCGACTTTTAAAAGCAAATCAAGGATATTTTCAGGCTGGTCTAATTTAACTTCTGAAATGTCGTCAGGTATTCCTTTTTTCTGAACAACGTTAATAAACTCGTCCTGAGCTGCTTTTGCCTCATCTTCACCCTTGTACATTCTCACTATTTCATAAGCAAGACGCATTTTTTCATCTCTTGGGTTATTGTCTTTGTTAAAATCTAAATCAGTTAAAAGCAAGTAATACTTAGGCATAAGCTCATCAGGTATGCTCATAAGCTTGCCGTACATATCTTTTGCACTGTCCGTAAATGAAATACAGTGCTCAGGGTAAGTTTTTGACATTTTCACCTGACCGTCAGTACCTTCAATCAAGGGTAAGAGCATTGCAAGTTGAAAATCTTCAAAACCGTAGTGCGCTTGGACATCACGACCCATTAAAAGGTTGAAACGCTGGTCAGTTCCGCCAAGTTCAATATCGGCCTTAACCGCAACAGAGTCATAAGCCTGCATAAGAGGATAGAAAAACTCTACAACGCTTATAGGGCGGCCATCTTCGTACCTTTTTGCAAAATCATCACGAGTAAGCATTTTAGCAACGGTGGTTGAAGTTGCAAGCTTTAACATTTCAACAAAGCTCATTGAATGAAGCCATTCAGCGTTATTTGTAACCTCTGCCTTTGTAATATCAACAACATTTGACATTTGTTCAAAGTAACTTTTCGCGTTTTCTGCCACTTGCTCTTTTGAAAGTGCGGGACGTGTTTCAGACTTTCCTGAAGGATCGCCTACCATAGCGGTTGCACCGCCTACAATTAAAACAACCTGATGACCTAAGTCCTGAAACTGCTTTAGTTTGCGCATAACAACGCTATGACCCAAATGCAAGTCAGGTCTTGTCGGGTCAAGACCCAATTTTACTCTTAGGGGTCTGTTTTCCTTGTGCGCTTTTTGCAGTTTATAAGCAAGCCCCATAAAGCCGTCGGGCAGAATTTCGGCCCCTCTGGACAAGGTTTTTGCTTCATCTATAAATCTTTGCTCAATTTTAATTTCTTCCATTTTCATCCTCAAATTTTGTTTTCTTCAATCATAGCACAAAATGAGGAATTAGTAGAGCAAATATTCTTCCTTCCTTTTTTTAAGAGGCTCTTGGGGAGTGCATTTTATAAATGCCCAAGGCAGAGGCGTTTTTGTATTATCATAAGGCATTTGAGCGCTATCCTCAAGGCTTTTGAATATTCCTTTTTTATGAAACTCACGCCATACTTGCTTAAACGCTCCAAGATTACCGCCTTGCTCGCAAACTTCAATAATATAGTCGGCAAGCGAAACATCGCATCTTGATAAAATCGCCTGAATAGCGTCCCACTCAACACTTGAGGGTCTAAGGTTTATGCCGATTTTATGCAATTCTTTTTTTAAGTAATTGATTTTTTTCTCAAGACTTTTTGAACCTTCCTTTTTCACGTCCTCAAAAGGCGTATGTGCCTTTGGAATAAGGGTAGAAAGGGAAAAAGAAATTTCAAAACCTTTGTTTTTTTCCTTCAGTTTTTTTGCAAGCTCAACCAAGGCAACAATATCAGACTCTTCTTCTTTTGGAAAACCTATCATAGTGTATATTTTTACACCCTTAAGACCTGAAAGCCTTGCTGTTTCAACTGTTTTAAATATCTGCTCATCGGTCAAATCTTTTTTAATTATATCTCTCATTCTTTGAGAGCCGGCCTCAATAGCTATTGTGGCGTGCTTTTGAGAGCATTCAACCAAAGTTTTAAATAACTTTTCATCTGCCAAATCCGCTCTAAGAGAAGAAATTGACAATTCAACGGGCGAAATTTTGTTTTTTTCGCAAATAAAATCAATAATCTCTGAAAAGTCGGGATGTCCTGCAACATAAGCACCCAAAAGGGCGATTTTATTGGTATATTTAAGTGCTTCATCTATTGAGGAAATTATTTTTTGCTTGTCTAAAAATCTTACTGGCAAATTCATCCAGCTTGCAAGGCAGAAATTGCACATCTTGGGGCAACCGCGCTCAATTTCAATTACATAGGCATTTTTAAAAAAGCTTTTTTCGCTCAAAATCGGCGTTGCAACGGGTTCTGACAAATCATCCCTCAGCATTTTAACATCATAAACACCATATTTTGGAACCCAAATGCCTTCAAATTTGCTTAGTTTTTCAAGCAATTCGTCCCTTTTAAGATGAGAATTATTTGCAATAAACTCAAGCACCTCTTTGAGAGCTTGACCTTCCGCGATACTTATAAAATCATAAAATTCCTGATAAGGAAGGGGGTTTGCACTTACAGCAGGGCCGCCCGCAAAAATAATCGGGTGTTCATCCCCTCTTTGGGAAGATTTTAAAGGAATATCATATTTTTTAAGCATTTTTACAACGGTTAAAATATCAATTTCAAAACTCGTTGAAAAGCCCATTACTTTTACATCTTGGATATTTACACGGGTAGTTTTTGAATCGGCATAAACCCTTTCAACAAAAATCTCATCCATTTCATCTATCATTTTAAAAATAGAAAGATACCCTAAAGACGCCATTGCAAAGCTCTCAATCGCCGGATACG
>CASGEP010000045.1 GCA_949300515.1 uncultured bacterium | reverse complement strand
ACCGAGAATAAAATGACGGAAAGAAAAGCAGCTGTAGCAGTCATCCTTGACGATGCGCTGGCTCAGAGCTTCCTTGGTCCCGAGACTCTCCTCCTCCGGAATATCCATGAACAGTATGGCAAGTATGGCCACTGCAAAAATACCCACCATAATGAAGAAAATCGGGTTTACATCCGCTATCTCGAAATGCGGTATCCCGTCCGCAGGTACGGCACGCGCAGAACGCCCCATCAGGAATCCCACCACGAAAGGAACGATGGTAGCTGCGATGGAGTTGAGGGAGCCTCCGAGCTGAATCAGCTGATTTCCCTTGTTTCCGCCGCCTCCGATGGAATTGAGCAGCGGATTAATGACCGTGTTCAACATGCACATCGAGAAGCCGGCTATGAAAGCCCCGAGGAAATACATCCACAGTCCGCGAGGAATCTGCCCTGAAAAGAACATCAGTCCGAGACCGATGATTCCCACGGTAATGGCAACCAAAAGGGAGAACTTGTAGCCGTATTTCTTCAACATGAGTCCCGACGGCAGTCCCATAAAGGCATAAGCTATGAAATTTGCGAAATTCCCAAGCATGGCTATGCCCATCGACACTCCGTACTGGGACTTTACGATCACCCCGAGCGGGTTCTGCAGCCCCGTGACGAAGGCAATCATAAAGAACAGTACATAGGTAAGAATGATTACCGGTAAGTATTTTCTGATTTTCATTTATGCAAAACTTTGGTTAAGAACAGCTGCATGCCTGCTAAAGTTCCGCCGATTGCAGCCGTAATATGGTCATAGCCCGGTGCAATATCAGTAACAAGAGGCCCGAGGACATATAAAGGTGCAAAGTCCGTAAGTTCTTTAATTGTTTTAATCATAGAGGGGATTTGATTAAGCGGAACATGTCCGGGGCCTTCTACCATTGCCTGAACACCCGATTTTTTGGCACGTTTTACAAGCTCGCCCAGAACTATTGTTTCCGCAACCTGTGCCCTGTCGCCCGCATCCGCGCCGCAGCCCGGGCGAAGCCCGTCGCCGAGCGAAAGAGTTACATCATATGTCCTTGCAATGTCTAAAAGTTCGTCATAATTTGCATATAAAGGATTTTCCATGCCAGTTGCTTTTATCCAGCAGGCAAGCATTGCCCCTCCGCGCGAAACAATTCCCGTTACCCTGCCCTGACGCTCCAACTGTTCAATTACAAACTTTGTCACTCCGCAGTGCACCGTTATAAAGTCGACTCCGTCGCGGCACTGTTTTTCAATGTCGGCAAAAAGCTTTTCTTTAGAGAGCTTTGCAATGTTATGATGCTCGTCAAGCGCTTCTTTTCCCGCCTGATACATAGGAACGGTGCCTATCGGCAATTTCGTTGAGGCTATTATTTTTCGCCTTACTTCGTCAATGTCTTTACCTGTTGATAAATCCATTAAAACATCCGCGCCCGTCTGCTCGATTACACGGACTTTATCCAGCTCCTGTTCAAGTGTTGAGCGCTCATTTGAAGTGCCTATATTTGCGTTAATTTTAACACTTATTCCTTCGCCTACGGCAGTCGGGATTGAGTCTTTCCTCTGGTTGTTTTTTAAAATGACAATCCTTCCCTGTGCCACTTTATCTCTTATAAATTCTTCGCTCACACCTTCTTTTTGGGCTACAAAACTCATCTCCGGCGTGATATTTCCTGCTTGTGCTTCAATTATCTGGGTTGACATCGAAATATCCTTTCAAACTACTGTCTTTTTAAATTTCTTATATCATCAATTTGTTTTTTGTTCAAAGTTTTTGCCCCTCCCAAAACCTGAGAGCCAAAATATGTTTCAGCATACGCACGCAGCGACTCGAGCGTATAGAACACCTGCTGCAGAGTATTTGAGCCCGCAACAACTCCGTGGTTTTGCATAAGCACGGTGTCAGAAGTTTTAAAGTAGTTTGCGGTTTCAATTGCAAGCTGCATGGAGGATGGCAGCGCATAGGGCGCAAGCGGAATTTTATCAAAATAAAAAACAAATTCCGGCATAATAGGCTCACTCATTGCCTTGTTTGAACAGGCAAAAGCCGTTATGTACGGACAGTGCGAGTGTATTATTGCATTTATGTCATCTCTCAGGTCGTAAATTTGAGTATGCAGAAATTTTTCACTCGAGGGCTTTTTGCTTCCTTCAAGCAAATTACCGTCAAAGTCGATTAAAACAATGTCGTCCTCGCTCATATCATTCAGGCAGACACCCGATGCGGAGATGAGTATGCCCTCTTTTGTTCTGACACTAATGTTTCCGCTTGTTGCAGGGGTCAAACCTTTTTGATACAGTCTTTTTGACCAATAGAGTATATCTTTTTTTGTTCCGGCTTCAAAATATTCCACCACATTCTCCAAATTTATTTTATTATTTATTATTGTACTAAAAACATGTCCATGGTTAAATAATGTTAGCGTACTAATTTTTTTGGTGCGACTCTTCAAAAAAAGGACGTGTTTTAAATAGCAAAGAATATTAAACTTGCCAAGCATGCCGGTTTTTGTTACGGCGTAAAAAGGGCGGTTGAGACCACAAAGAAATTAAAACTGCAAAACCCTGAAAAAAATATTTGTGTTTTAGGTGAGCTTATACATAACTCGCAAGTCATAAAGGAACTTGAAAATTTAGGCATAAAAACCGTAGATGCACTTCCCGAAAAAGGCGGCGGCATTTGTGTGATAAGAAGCCATGGTGCATCTTTAGAGGTTTTAAAAGAAATTGAGGACAAAGGCTTTGAAACGGTAGACCTTACCTGTCCCGACGTTAAAAAAGTTCAAAATAAAGCAATCGAACTTGCGGATGAGGGGTATTTTGTAATTATTCTGGGGAGAGCCGAACATCCCGAAGTTATGGCTATTTCATCCAACGCAAGAAGCCATGCAAAAAATCCCGATGATGTTTTTGTAGCCAAAAATTTAGACTCAATAAAAAATATCGGGGATAAAATTAAAAAGCAAAATAAAGTCGGAATAGTTGTACAAACCACGCAGAGAGTCGAATACTTAAATGAAGTTGTGGATTATCTCAGAACTTTTTGCAAAGACATAAGGATTATGAACACAATTTGCGCTTCAACAACACTGAGACAAAATGAGGCAAAAACCCTCGCACAGGAAAGCGACCTTATGGTTGTTGTGGGCTCAAAAAAAAGCGCCAACACAACCCATCTGGCTGAAATTTTGTGCAACATAACAAAAACAATCCATATTGAAAGCGACAGCGAACTTGAAAATTATAAAGATTTAATCGAAAAAGCGCAAAATATCGGTGTAACGGCAGGTGCCTCCACGCCCGATTACATTATAAATAAAGTTTTGGAAAAATTATCGAAAGGAGAAAATAAATGACAACACAAGAAACAATCTCAAGAGAGGAATTTGAAAAAATGCTTGAGGACAGCTACACCTACAAACTGAACGTAGCAGACGTCGTAAAAGGTGTTGTTGTCAAAAAAGAAAAAGACGGATATTTAGTTGACATCGGCGCAAAAACAGAGGCTTTTTTACCCAACCGCGAAGTGTCAAACTTTTCCGATAAAGACCCTGATGAAGTTATTAAACTCTGGGACGAAAAAGAATTTTACGTTATGAAAGACGAAGAAGACGATGAAGTCGCCGTTTTGTCGCTTAAAAAATTATCCTGCGCCCAAGCATGGCAAAAACTTGCAGACATTAAAACAAATAACGAAAATGTCATGGTTAAAATCGTATCCACCGTTAAAGGCGGCTTAATCGCAGAAATAGAAGGCTTAAGAGGTTTTATCCCCTCCTCTCAATTAAGAACGGGTTCACCCTCCGACACTCAAATCGGTCAGGAAATCGAAGTTAAAATCCTTGAAGCAGACCCCAAAAGAAACAAACTTATCCTATCTCAAAGACAGGTCTACACTCAACAGAGAGAAATGGTTGCAGATGAGGTTATCTCCCGTCTTGCCGTCGATCAGGTTGTTGAAGGCGAAATCGTAAGAATAGCTGACTTTGGTGCATTTGTTGATATAGACGGCATCGACGGACTTCTTCCGATATCTGAAATAAGCTGGGAAAGAATTAAACACCCCTCCGATGTTGTATCTCTCGGTCAAAAAATTGAAGTTAAAGTTATTAAAATCGATGAAGATTTAAAGAGAATTTCATTATCTCTTAAAAGAATGGGCGCAAACCCTTGGGATGAAATTGCCGACAAATTCAAAGAAGGCGACATCATAAAAGGTACAATTAATAAAATCACCTCATTTGGCGCATTTATTAATATCTACCCCGGTGTTGAAGCGCTCCTGCGCTCCTGCCGTCATCCGAGATATCTGACGAATACGTAAACGTAAACCAGCTCTATAATCTGGGCGATGAAATTGAAGTGCTGATTAAAAAATTCACACCTCAAGAACACAGGATCGGACTTTCCGTTAAAGATATTGCAAAATAACTGCTTAAAGGGGTGCAAGTTACGCACCCCTTTATTTTTTTAACAATGGCAATTTTTTTTATTGATATGTTTTATCATGTATACAAGCATAAAGGAAGGAATAAATATGTCTGTTCAATCTGTAGGTCCGTTTTCTAATTTTAAAACTAATCTTAATACAACAAAACAAGCTGCAACTGATCCGCAAATAGTGCAAGATGTTGCAAAAGATGTTAGTAAAAACAACAAAAAAACAGCAGCAATAATAGGTGGTGTTGCAGCACTTGCAATTTTAGGTACAGGTGCTTTAGTTGCAATTAAAAGACATAAAGTTCCAAATGAAATAAAAACTGCTCTAAATAATTTTAAAGAAACAAATGAAGCTGCAAACGCTTTAGCACAAAACGTACAAAAACAAGCTGATGAAGTAACAGAATATGCACAGAGATTATTTAACGAAGTAAGCGATTTATTTAAAACCCCTGATGGTGCTGTTTTAAGAAAAATTATAGTCGATGGCGATGATACATACAAAGTTATGCAAGAGTTTTCTGATGATGGCGCACTTGTGAGAGAATCAAGATTTACAAATGGTGTCTTAGATACCATTGAAGAAGGTATTGAAGAGCTCTCGGACGGGTCAAAGAAAATTGCGAGAAGATTTGATTTCTTTGTCGATGGAACGCTAAGATGGTATCAAGAAGGCACAGAAGCACTTGCTGACGGGTCAGAGAAAATTGCAAAAACTATTAGTTTCAATAAGGATGGAAAACCAAATTGGTATCGAGAAGGTTATAAAGCACTTGCTGATGGGTCAGAAAAAATTGCAAAAGAAATCAATTTCCTTGAAGATGGAACGCCAAGTTGGTATCAAGAAGGTTATAAAGCACTTGCTGATGGGTCAGAGAAAACTGCAAGAGAAATTGAATTCTGTAAGGATGGGACACCAAATTGGTATCGAGAAGGCTTAGAAACATTTGCCGACCAGTCAGAGAAAACTGCAAAATGTATTGATTTCGATAAGGGTGGAAAACCATATTGGTATCAAGAAGGCATAGAAGGACTTGCTGACGGGTCAAGGAAAGTTGCAAAAGAATTTGAGCTTACCGATAAAGGCTGGCAAGAAATTAGTAAGTAAAAAGCTTTATTGATTTTGAAAAAAATATAAACCCTAAAACTTGACAAATAAAAAGGTCGGTTTTAGGGTTTTAATTATAAAAGGAGTAAAAATGAAACTTGTAATTCAGAGGGTAAACAGTGCAAGTGTT
>CASGEP010000044.1 GCA_949300515.1 uncultured bacterium | reverse complement strand
GCAACAAAGTTAATTAAAGCATCTGTTAAATATCCTTGTTTAACAAAGTCGCTTACCGCAGTTGCACCATGGCGTTTAGATAATTTTGTTCTATCTGGTGCAAGTATCATACCCAAGTGTCCAAAATTAGGAACTTTAGCGCCAAGAGCTTCATAGATTAATATTTGTTTAGGCGTGTTTGAAATATGGTCTTCACCTCTTATAACATCGGTTATATTCATCAACATATCGTCAATTACAACCGCAAAGTTATAAGTCGGAGTTCCGTTAGATTTCATAATAACAAAATCGCCGATTAAACTTGTATCAAATTTAAGTTCACCTTTTACAAGGTCACTAAACACAAGCTCTTTATGCTCAACCTTAAAGCGAATAGAAGGTTTAATGCCTTTTGCTCTAAGTTCGTTTTTTTCTTCTTCCGTTAAATTTAAACATTTTCTTGAATAAACATAAGCACTGTGGTTTTTAATAGCTTCTTCTTTTTCTGCCTCAAGCTCCTCGTTTGTACAGAAGCATTCATAAGCATAACCTTTATCCATAAGAATTTGAGCGTATTTAGGATAAATATCAAATCTTTGAGATTGATAATAAGGACCGTAAGGGCCGCCGACATCTGGACCTTCATCCCAATTTAATCCCAACGCTTTTAAACTGTCGAAAATGTTTTGAGTATAAGCTTCGGAACTTCTGTCCAAATCGGTATCTTCAATCCTTAAAACAAATTCGCCGCCTGTTTTTTTGGCATATAAAAAGTTAAATAAAGCAGTTCTAGCCGTTCCGATGTGCAAGTTTCCACTCGGAGAGGGTGCTATCCTAACTCTAATTTTGTCTGACATAATTCACCTCGTAATTAAAATTTCTTATGTCTAAATCATAACTCTAAAATAAAATTTTTGCATTTTAAAATTTATTTAGTATTATTTTTGTATGGAAAACAAATTAAAAATCGGACTAATAGGACTTGGAACAGTCGGCGGCGGAGTGGTTAAAAGCCTTAAAAACTTCGAGCAAATTGAAATTAAAATAGCGGCAGTTAAAAACCTTAACAAAAAAAGAGATGTTGAAGTTAGTGAGTTAACAGACGATCCCTTCAAAATTGTAAACGACCCTGAAATAGACGTGGTTGTTGAGGTTGCAGGCGGTGTTGACCCTGCATTTGAACTTTTAAAAACTGCAATTAAAAACAAAAAACATATCGTAACTGCTAATAAAGAACTGCTTGCAAAACACGGCGCAGAGCTTTTTGACCTTGCAAACGAACACAACGTTGCTATTCTTTACGAAGCAGCTGTAGCCGGCGGCATACCTATTATTATGCCTGTTAAAACAGCTCTTAAGGGCAATAAGTTTAAAAAAGTTGCGGGTATCCTAAACGGTACAACAAACTACATTTTGACCCAAATGGAAGAAAAAGGCATTTCTTATCAGGAATGTCTAAAAGCCGCACAAGAACTCGGCTACGCTGAAGCAGACCCGACAGGGGACGTTGAAGGTTATGACACAATGTACAAAATTGCAACATTGGCCAATATTACCTTCAACAAAAGAATAGATGTAAATAAAATTTATCGTGAAGGTATTACAAATATCAGTGCAGATGACATTAAATTTGCGGATGAATTGGGCTACAAAATTAAATTAATTGCACTGGCTCAAGAAAACGACGGGCAAATTGATGTCAGAGTTCATCCTATGCTTGTGGAAAAATCAAATGTAATCTCAGGCATAAATAACGCTCTTAATGCTGTTATGCTTGAAGGCTTCCCTGTCGGTCAGGTTATGTTCACAGGCCCCGGTGCAGGTGAGTTTCCTACTGCAAGCTCAGTTGTAGGGGATATTTTAGCTATTGCGGCAGAATTTGGTAAATGCGATACAATTTTGCCGATGACACGCTGCCACCACAAAGAAATGGCTGTTCAAACAAACATTTTAGACACCAAAAACAGCTACTACATTTCAATTACCGCACCAAATGCCATGGGCGTTATAGGCGTTATAGGGACAGCCTGCGGTAAAAACAAAATAAATATCTCAAGCGTTCTTCAAAAAGGTACACAAAAAGACGGTACGGCTCACATTATCGTAATCACCGAAGAATGCTCTGAAAGAGATATTCAAAACGCTATTGAAGAATTGAAAAAACAATCAATTAAAATTAATAATTTAATAAGGGTTATGTAAGATGAGATACAACGGATTAATAGATAAGTACAGAGAGTATTTGCCCGTAAGCGACAGCACGGAAATTATTACACTTTGCGAAGGTAACACACCGCTTATTAAAGCTGAAAATTTAGCAAAAAAACTTGGTTTAGACTGTGAAATATACCTAAAATACGAAGGCTCAAACCCGACAGGAAGCTTTAAAGACCGCGGTATGACAATGGCTGTTACAAAAGCAAAAGAAGAAGGCTCGCACGCCATTATCTGTGCTTCAACAGGCAACACTTCAGCAGCAGCTGCAGCTTATGGCGCTAAAGCAGGGCTTAAAACTTATGTTTTAATACCTGACGGCTACATTGCACTTGGTAAATTATCGCAAGCTATGATGTACGGTGCTAAAGTTATTGCAATTAACGGCAACTTTGACAACGCACTTGATGCCGTTCGTGAAATTTCCAAAAATTATCCCATAACTCTTGTAAACTCTGTTAACCCATACAGAATTGAAGGACAAAAAACGGGCGCATTTGAAATTATTGAAGCCCTTGGCGATGCACCTGATTATCACTTTATTCCTGTTGGTAATGCAGGCAACATAACAGCTTATTGGAAGGGTTATAAGGAATTCTTTAATCTTGGCAAATCTAAACAACTGCCAAAAATGATGGGTATTCAAGCAGAAGGCTCTGCTGCAATTGTTAAAGGACATAAAATCGATGCTCCTCAAACTATTGCAACCGCAATAAGAATTGGTAACCCTGCAAGCTGGAAACAAGCAGAAGCAGCGCGTGATGAGTCAAAAGGTACAATTGATATGGTATCTGATGAAAAAATCATTGAAGCATACAATCTTTTGGCTTCAACTGAAGGTGTTTTGGCTGAACCTGCAAGTTGTGCTCCTGTTGCGGGACTTATCAAGCTTAAAGATACAATTAAACCCAAATCAAAAATTGTTTGCATTTTAACTGGCAACGGTTTAAAAGACCCTGATTGCGCTATTAAATATGCTCAATCACCTGTTGAAAAAACTACAAGCGACATTAAAGACATCGTTAAATTAATGGGTCTGTAAAAATAATAACAAAAATAAAAATCCCGCCACAAAGCGGGATTTTTTAATATATTTTTTGGTTTCTAGGCGTACTCATCAAGAATAATTGCTAAAGACAAGCTGTCAGGTGCGTCGATTAACATACCTTGTTTGTCGTAACTAATAGCAACAGTTTGGTCTTTAACCTGTTTAGCCTGTATTGTGTTTTTAACAACCGCAGCAGTCATTGCAGCAGCACCTGCGAGTGCCGCAAAGTAAATTGCCGGTCTTGATTTTTTAGCTTGCTTAATAACATTATGATTTAATTGGTTTTCAACAAGATTTCCAACTTCTGAAACTCTATCTGCCAAATTTGTAAAAATACCTTTTGAATTATCATCAAGACCTTTGGCAATATCAGCCAAGCTTTCTTTTGCACCGCTTACAATGTTATCTCTGTTTTTTGTAAAAACATCGCTAACACCTTGATAAGCTTGATTTTTAGCAAATTCATCAACAATTTTATCAAATTCAGCGTTCTTAGCTTCTTTTACAAAGCCTGAAATTTGTTCTTTTACACTTTTTGTAAAGGCATCCGCATGCTCAGCATGAGTTAGGGGCAAGTATCTTGTTAAAAGCGCAGCACCAGCCGCACCTGTCGCACCTGCCGCAACGATGTTTGTGTTTTTTCTCTCAGTAGTATTGTTTATTGCTTGTGTTCTCATATCCTTACCTCGATTTCACACAAATAAACCACCCCGAAACCCTTTTGGGAACGGTGTGAGCATAAGTAACCTATGGTTTAACTAACCGCACAAATTTTTAAATTTTTAATATTTTATCATAACAAAATATTTTTGTCAACTATACCAAACCATATTTTTCATCATATGCAGCAAGGGCTCTTTCATATTCTTGCTTAATCTTGTTTAATTTAGATAAAATACGCTCTTCGCCTGCCGAGTTTGCACTCTTACTTACAATTTCTTCATAAATTTCTTTAGCTTGTGCTATTTTATATTCATATTCATCTATAATTTGTGTTCTGTTTAACTTAATCTGCATATCTGCAAGTTCGTCAGGGGAAATATCAGGTTCTCTTAAGAGTTTTTTATCTATAAGTGCTTCGTTTGCACTGTCACCCAGTTCAAGTTTTATTTTATGCATTTTATCAAATGCTTCGTCTATTTCGCGTGCAAGTCCTTCATCAACCTGTTCAAGATATTCATATATAATTCTTCTTGGCGCGTCATTATAACGTGAACTATAAAAACTTGTGTCAAAAAGATACATTTTATAATTTTCCGTATCTTTTGCAATAGACTTAAGTGCCTTTCCGACCCTTTTCATTGTAGAAGTGTTATCAAGCGAAGTCGTAAACTGGCCTATGGTATGGCCCAGAGGATCTATGTAATTTCTGCCGAGATGGTCGATTTTTGTTCTGTATCCCGCTTCAAAATAAGTATTTGGATGTAAATCAATCGGCACAAAACGTTGATTTATCGCGTCCACCATTAAATTATTACCTCCGACATCCAAACCGCGGCCGGCTTTATTAATGCGCACAACACGCGCAAGAAGGTCATCATAAGCGCTTTGGGGCATATTTGCAACTATGGTATCGTACTCATCGCTAAGGACAAAGGATTTTAGCGAATCTATGTATTCCTGAATTTCAACCAGATTATTCCTTGCAAGCACATTGTTTACAGCTTGATATTCGCTAATATCCGCAAGATAACTGAACCCTTCAAGGCTTTGCGGCGGTTTGCCGTTTCTTCCGGGTGCTTTTATTGCAAGCTTTGTACCCGGTATTTGATATACCGTGCCGTGCTCGCCGCTGCCGAGCTTGTTTTCTTCTGCAAGTTTCATTATTTTTTTGATTTTTTCATCTTCACTGCCTTCAAGCCCCAGTTTATCCGCAGCGTCTATAATTTCACGATAAACCGGCGAAGTCTTAAATCTTCTTGCGCCAAGCTCCCCGATAAGGTTGCTCTCAAGCATAGCCATCCCGCCGCTGCCCGTCTTTTCAAATACTTTTTTATATGCCGCAGGGTCAATCTTATCCAGCTCGCTCTTTAATTTTTGTATATCTTCTATACGCTCAGCCACATTTAAGGACTTATAGCGCTCTGACAGAGCGGAGATTTTTTTTGAAATTTCATCAAGCACTGCCTCATCATCAGTATTTTTAACAATGGACATTAAGTCATCATATGCCTGCCCTATTGCTTCCTGCTCTTTTTTTACAAGCGTGAAAACTTCCTCCGGCACAACTTCAAAAGTGCCGGAAAGTATAGCTTTTTCATATTTTTTAAGCCTGTTGTATATTTCATCATCAAATTTTAATTCGGGAATATCTATTTTTTGTGCCGCCTCCTGCACTGTTTTGGCAATTTCTTCTTCCGGTTTTGGAGCCTCAAGGACAGCTGCGGGCTGCCTTGTGATTTCATCCGGGATTTTATCCGCAAGCTTTGCAGGCTCGGTGCCCTGCGAAAGTTTTTCCGCAGTTTCTTGAGTAATTTCAGAAACCTGCTCCCGTACAGCTTTTTGAGGATTTTCTCCCGAAACGGCTTCATTAATATCGGGAATCATCTGCGGAGCTTTCTGCTGCAAAACATCAGGGTTATCAGGAAGCATATCCCCGTTTTTTAACAAATCATCCTGCATGTTTGCCGCAGCACCCTTGAGGTCATCAGCGGTATCTTGAAGAAGCTGTATAGGGCCGCCCTTGGTCTCGGAGGTTATAATTCTGGGCAAATGAGCATCACCCGGAGGATTTTTCGGGGTATTTATTTTTCCTTTTTTAATAAAATACAGCAAAGCAGCACCGCCAAGAGCAATTGCCGCGATTATTCCCGCTGCCTTTGCAGGTTTTTTGGTATCTTTATCCGATTTTACAAATTCGTCCTGCTTTTGCGGCGGTATCGCAGCAGTTTGTACATTATCTTTTTGTAATTGCTGCTGAGGCATTTTAAAATTAGCAAAAGGGGAGTTTTGAATATTAAAATTCTGCACTTGCAATTCCTTTATTGTTTTTATTTTATTTAATAAAAAACAAAAACAAAACAAAAATTGTCAAAAGCATAGTACACTTTAGCTGTGCAAAATCCCTGCGTTATTTTGCACAGCTACAAAAAAGCCGAAAATAAATATTTTCAGCTTTTTCTTATATCCGTATGCACTTTCGCTCTTGCAAACGCTAAAGCGTAATGCTCGAGCTTCAAGTGTTTATTACATCATTCCCATGCCACCCATGCCTGACATATCGGGCATAGCCGGTGCTTTTTCTTCAGGAATTTCAACAACTGCTGCTTCAGTTGTAAGTAGCATTGAAGCAACGCTTGCAGCGTTTTCAAGAGCTGATCTTGTAACTTTGGCAGGGTCAACAATACCTGATTTAAACATATCGCCGTATGTATTTGCCATAGCGTCATAACCGTAAGCACCTGATTCTTTCTTAACGGCATCAACTACAACATCACCTTTAGCGCCGGCGTTATTTGCAATTGTTGTCAAAGGTATATCAAGAGCTGAAGTTAAAATCTTGAAGCCGATTTTTTCATCATCAGATTCAAACGTTTTTGTATCTAACATTTTTTCAAGAACTTGTTGAACACGAACAAGAGCAACACCGCCACCCGGGACGATACCTTCTTCTTGAGCTGCACGAGTAGCATTTAGCGCGTCTTCAATTCTTAGTTTTGATTCTTTAAGTTCAACTTCGCTTGCTGCACCAACTTCGATAACGGCTACACCGCCTGAAAGTTTTGCAACTCTTTCTTGAAGTTTTTCTTTATCGTATTCACTGTCTGATTGTTCGATTTGTTTTTTCAAAAGAGCAACTCTTTCATCAACTGCTGCTTTTGTTTCAGTACCTACAACAATTGTAGTTTCATCTTTTGTAACTGTTACTCTTCTTGCTTTACCAAGTTGTTGTACTGTTACGTTTTCAAGCTTGATACCAAGTTCTTC
>CASGEP010000043.1 GCA_949300515.1 uncultured bacterium | reverse complement strand
CGGGGCGTACGGCCTCGTTGCGCGAGCCGCGCGGCGACTGTCCTGCGCCGAGTGCGCGGAAGGCCACGCCGCCGCGTGTGATGAACTCGTCCTCCGTCCACGAGCCCGGCGTCTGCTGCGTGCCGTAGTATGCCTCGATGCGTCCGTTGGCCTCGAGGTTGGCGCGGTAAGGCGCGAGGAGTCGCACGGCGTTGTCCTTGCTGTTGGACGTGAGAATGACGTTGCGTTTGCGGCCTGTGAGCGCGAGGAAGAGTACGCAGAACATGGTAATGGTAGACTTGGCCAGTTCGCGGCTCCAGGAGAGCACTTCGAACCACTCCGGGTGAGCGAGGACGCGCTGTATGGCGCGGCGCTGGAAGGGCGCGAAGTCGTATTTGGCGTAGTTGGGGAAAAAGAAGCGAATCCACTCGAGCGGGTGCTGCTCGAGGCTGAGTCGGTGTTTCTCGCGCTCGGCGTGCGACATGGAGGTGTCGACCGGCGTTGCGCGCGCGATGTCGTCCTTGAACTTGTCCCAGTCGAGGAGCGCGGCCCTGTCAATCTGTTTCATGTGTGTATGTGTTTATAGTCTGTCCTTGATGAAAGCGTCGGCGAGGCGCGTGAGTTCCTTGGCCTTGTCGAGGTCGAGTGGGCGCAGCCACTCGATGAACGCCGTAAGCACCGATATGACATCGGCAATGCCCGTTTCCTGCTCCATGTTGCGTATAGCCGCAGAGAGCTTGCCGAGGATATCCGCCTCCTTGGAGTTTGGGAACCGTTCTCCTTCGTGGCGTGTGGCGATGGTGCGGTTGATTTCGGCGACCTGGCGGTAGAGGTTGGCGACCTGTTCCTGTCGTGTAAGTGTAATCCCCGCCTTCTGTTCCTCCCATTTCCCGGCGCGCACCCAGTTGGAAACCGTCACGCGGGAAACCCCCACACGATCCGCGATTTCCTGCTGCGTGAGGTTCTCCCGCAGGTATAAAGTCTTTGCCCACTCTTTCTTTTGGGCGTTCGTCAAATCTGCCATAATGTGTTACTGCTTGTGATTCATAGTGCAAAAATGCCGTAAAACCCTGCTATTCCAAGGTATCCGCCACGGGAGCCTGTGTATATAATGGCAATTGTTGCAAGCAGCATTAAAATTAAAAACCCTAAAAACCTTTTGTAGTGCTTATTTAAAAGGTTAACCATAGAAAGGCACCAAAGGCTTGAAATACCTGTTACTAAGTATCCTGCAAGCAAATTCGGGTTATAAGGTTTTAGGGTACCGTAAGCCCTTGATATAACTTGCGTTGGGTCAAGATTTGATGTGTCTTGCCAGCCTGCAATGGCTAAAATTCCAGAGTTATTTTGAATAATTGCGATAATGCTTTCAAAACTTATAAGTCCGGACACAACAAGAATTGTAGGCAAAATTTTGTTTTTGTTATCAAGAAAATATGAAAGTGCGCTAAAGTAAAAATAAGTATAAATTGCAGTTTTCATAAAGCCTTTTAAACTGAGTGTAAAAAGTGTCGAGCCAAAAAGACTTAAAACAACAAAGGCAAAAAATATTAATATTGCCTTGTCGTAGAGTGATATTTTAGTCCTTGCGCCTTTTTTTACACACAATTTAAAACTTTGCAAAAAGCTAAAACAAAGTGCAAAAATGCCAATATAGCTTGATTCGCAAAAAATACAGGAAACAAGTGTCAGCATTAGAAAAATGTATATAAATGAGTCAATATTTTCAAAAAATAAGCTTTCTCTAACGCATGCCGCAGCCTGAGTGTTTTGAATATTTCTCAAAACACCGTTTTTAAGGCTTATAAAAATACTTTTTGTTCCAAATTTTCTATTGAACATCCTGATTTTGATTTACCTGTTTTTCCAAGTCATCAACATTTGTTTCGTCCGGTTTTGCTACAATTGTTATGTTAGATACTATCCCGTTTAGCTTGTAGTCTGACCCTTCAAGGGTAATTGGCAAGCCGATTTTAATTTTATTTCCGCCAACGACTGCACCATCACGGTCTTTTGTAATTTTTGCTTTATCAAGAACAGTTACAAGAAAATCGTACTGGTAAGGTGCTGTAACGTCATCTACTACATCAAAGGGTTTTTTTGCGTTAAAAGTAGGCACTATTGCTTTTTTTCGGTCATACTTAACATCTTTAATTTTTAATTTTGTGTAAGGTACGTTTCTGATTGTAATAAAAGTTTCATCTCCTTCTTCGAAAATATTATTTGAAGCGCTAATGGTAACACTTCTTAAAAATACTTCAATTTCAACATCTGCAGTAGTTTCAATTTGATTTGACGAGGTTGCTCTTTTGCCAAACATAGTAAGTATTCCAACTAAAAGCGCAACGATAATTACACCTATAATAATTAAATCAAAAGTTCTCAGTTTTTTAAGAAATTTCATATATTTCTTCTCCTTTTAAATTTTCAAGTTCGGATTTTAAATCTTCAACAGTTACACTATGGCAACCAAAATATCTGATAACAATGCTTGCTGCAAGGTTTCCTATATACATTGCCTCGTACGGGCTAAACCCTGCGCAAAGTGCAAGAGTAAATGCTGCAACAACAGTGTCGCCTGCACCTGTTACGTCAAAAACTTCTTTTCTGTTAAAGGCTTCTACTTCATGGTGTTTAATTTTTCCGCAAACATTTTCAAAAAGTGCCATTCCACGCTCACCACGTGTGATAAGCACGTTTTCAAGTTCTAAATTTTTAATTAAATCTTCGCCTGCTTTTATAAGTGCATCTTCGTCTTTTAAAAAGTAGCCTACAAATTTTTCACAATCTGGCTGATTGGGCGTAATTGCAGTTGCACCTTTGTATTTGTCTAAATCTTTTTGGGCATCTGCGACAATGATTTTATTATATTTTTTTGCAAGTTCAATTGCTTTTTTTACAACATTTTCGGTCAAAAAGCCTAAATGATAGTCTGATAAAATAACCCCGTCGTATAAAGGTATTGCCTTTTCAAGATTTTTAATAACTTTTTCTTCACTTTGTGCGCTCAGCGGATCTGTTGTTTGCCTGTCAATGCGCACGATTTGCTGAGTTATGCTTTGAGAGCATGAACCTGAAATGCGTGTTTTAGTAGTAGTTTTGCGCATTTTATCTTCTATCATGTACTCTACATTTATATTTTTTTCATTTAGAGCCGCAAGAAGAACTTTTGCATAGTAATCATCACCATAAACACCTAATGCTGCTGCTTTTCCATTGTTTAGGGAGGCAATATTATTTGCAGCATTTGAGGCTGTACCTAAAATAATTTTTGTTTTAGAGTGTTCTAAAATTAAAACAGGTGCTTCACGAGAAATTCTTTGCGTATTTCCAAAGACCATTTCATCTATGCCAAAATCGCCAATAACAAGGATTTTTGGCTCTTTTAATCTGTCCAGTTTTTTTAATAATTCCTGCTTTTCCATATACATTGCAACTTATATTGTACCACAAAAATGATTTTAAGACTAAAAGTAAATTTTATGCTACAATGTAACCAATAATTGCGGAGTTAAACTGTGGAAGAAAATTTTGATATAGATAAACATATTGATAAAATTAAAAATCAAATGGAGCAAGATTTTCAAGCTTCAAATATTACCGATGCCCCGGATGATATTTTGGAAAATGTTCCAAACAACGAGCCTTCGCTTGATGCATATAGTGAAGATTTGAACGCTCAGAGTGATGAAACTTCAGAAAGTGAAAAAGATATTCAAGAACATAAAGATAATCAAGATGCGACTCAAGAAAACCTTGATGAAATTAATCAAGATTACGAATATGAAAATGAATGGCAAGATCCTTTTGGTACAAATGAAAATGACGTAGTTAAAAAATATGTAATATATATAGCAAAAGATTTTGTGCCGCTTGTTGATCATATGGATAAAGATGCCAGAAGTGCTTTTGTAAATGAATCCATTCAATTAAAATTGCAAATGGAGGGCAAGGAAAGAAAATGGCATGTTTTTACCAGAGTTTTAAGGCACATTATCGTTTCTGTTTTTACCCTTTTGATTATTGTCCCTGCACTATTTTGGCTTGCTGATAAGTCTATTAACGCAACTGTTCAAAATTATGAATATGTGCAAAAAAGCTTTGAAAAACTATATAAAGATAAGGCTGAACGAGATAAAGCAGCAAGAGAAATCCAACAAATGCGCTTGGGGCTTTAATTAATATCTACAATGCTTACCCCGTCGCCGCCTTCGCCTTCTTCTCCGGCGCGAAATTTTGCAACATAGGGTGAGTTTTTAAGGTAGTTTCTAACGGCGTTTTTCAGCGCGCCTGTGCCATGTCCGTGAATTACCGTAATTTCCCTTAAATTTCTTAATGATGCCATATCAAATTGCTTATCAAGAAATTCAATAGCATCTTCTGCCCTCATGCCGCGAATATCAAGCCTGTTGGAGAGGCTTTGTGTAATGTCATCAAAACTTACACTAACTTTTTTTAATGCTTTGCTGATTTTTTTATCAGTTTTTGCAAGTTTTTTAATATCCACTTTTGTTTTCATAAGCCCAATAGACACAAGGACTTTGCCTTTTTTATCGGGCAGACTTTCAAGGCGGGCAACCTGTTCAAGCCCTTTTATAAGTACATTTTGACCGATTTTTAAATTTTGAATATCAAGCGCTTCATATTTGTTTTGCAATTTTTCTTCATCAGACATAAATTCTTCTCTTGCTGCACTTTCAAGCTTTGCAAGTCTGGAATATGAGCGCATGGCAATCTTTTCTGACTTTTCTTTTCTCATAATATCCAGTGTGTCTTTAATTTCGGCACGTGCATTTTCAATTTGAGCCTGATATTTTTTCTTAAAACTTTCAAGAGATTTTTTCTTTTGCGCTTTTAATTCTTTTAATTTTTCCTGATATTCAGCCTCAATTTGAGCTGTTCTTTGCCGTATTTGCTCTGTTTCTCGTTCTTTTTGAGAAAGCTCGCTGTGTGTTTGTTGAATTTTGGCAAAAACTTCGCCCTCAGGGCTTTTTGCCTTGTTTAGAATATTTTTTGCATTGTTAATAATTTCATCGTTTAAATTTAGGTTATGAGCTATACAGAGCGCATTTGAGCTGCCTGCAAGTCCTAAAATTAGCTTATAGGTGGGCTTTAGCGTTTCAACATCAAACTCGACACTTGCGTTTTCAAATTTAGAGTTTTCGTATTTTAAAATTTTTAATTCCCCTAAATGCGTTGTGCAGACGCATAAAATATTTTTTTTGGACAAATATTCAAGTATGGCACGAGCAAGGGCTGAACCTTCCTCAGGGTCTGTTCCTGCGCCTAATTCATCAAAAAGCACAAGGGAATTTTCGGTTGCGTTTTCAATAATCGTTGAAATGTTTTTAATGTGTGCGCTAAAGGTGGAAAGGCTTTGAGAAATGCTTTGTTCTTCTGATATGTCGGCTAGAACCCTGTCAAACGGGTAAATTTTAGCGCCAAGTGCGCAAATGTGCAGTCCTGCTTTTGTCATAAGCGTTAAAAGTCCTGCGGTTTTAAGAGCAACTGTCTTTCCGCCTGTGTTAGAGCCTGTAATTAAAAGAGAATTATATGTTTTACCCAGTTCAAAGTCATTTTCGACAATGTTTTCAACATTTCCGATTAAAAGCGGGTGGCGCATGGCTTGTATTTCAAGGATTTTTTGCTCACAAATTTGTGCAGGGTTTGACTTTGTACGGATGGAATATTTTGCTCTTGCAAAGATAAAATCAAGCTCACTTACGATATTTTGCACATCGCTCAATTCTTTTTTTATGTTTAAAAATTCTTTTGTTAATTCCCACAAAATTCGCTCAATTTCGGCGTTTATTTCAACTTCAATCTGGCGGATTTTATTGTTTATCGGTACTAATGCGGATGGCTCGATAAAATAAGTCTGGCTGCTTGCGCTTACATCATGTACAATTCCTGATACT
>CASGEP010000042.1 GCA_949300515.1 uncultured bacterium | reverse complement strand
GCAAAACAATGTTCTTTATTTTCCGAAAAATGCAAGCAGAGAGTGAGTTTTAAAAAATGCCGATGAGGGGACTCGAACCCCTGACCTGTCGATTACGAAGTGGAAAATTACAATTTTTACAGTTTTTATAAGTTTTACAGATTTAACAAAATGCCCATAAATTAAGGGTTTCTTGAAACTTTTAATTTTTGCACATTTGATAAATTTAACATTTTTTATACATTTGACAAAAAATGTGAGAATTTTGTGAGAATTATACTCATTAAAATTTTAAATATTAATTTTTAACAAGAAAACATTTCATTAAAATATTCCAATAAAAAATTTGCATTAAAAAACCTCCTCAATTTTGAGGAGGTTAGTTGTTGCATATATAGGAAAGGAGATAAAAATGGAGTTCAATACTAATCCAAATTGTCAGGAGTTAATAAAATCGGGCAAATGCAAGGCGGATTGCTGCGGGTGCGTTCCCCTAAACGAAGGCTATTGGAAGATATTAAAAAAAATACGCTCAGACAAATGAGTATACAATTTTTAGATTTAAACACAACGGTGAAAAATTTATAAAAGCCATCACTAAAGACTTTAAGTGCGTTTTTGTTAAACCTGATTTTTCTTGCGCCATACATCATAGTCACTTAAGGTGTGAAGTTTGCAAAATATACGGTACAGACAAAAACGAACCATTGCTGGCCTGCCCGCATATAAATGAAGATAAGCAAGATTTTATTAGTCAATATTCCGATAATAAAATAAAGGAACTTATGAGAATGTCCTACCCTGCAGCAATTGAATACTTAAACCGCAAATTTTAACAGTGCAAAAATAACGACGGGCGCAAGTTCTGCGCCCGATGGCTTATTAGCCGGGTAAGTTGAAAATCAAGCAAAAAATCGCGCTTTTTTCTCATTTTCGCGCTCTTTTTTGTACCCTCTCACACCCTTTTACACTCTCTCATAATACCACCTTACTTTACCCCTGATAAAATCGCCCACTTCATCAGGCTTTAGCGTAGGATTATACGGAATAAAATTAATGTCAATTTTGCCCGCGCTTGATGTCTGCGGGTTGCGTTTACCAAATTCATAATGGGTCATAACTGTTATGGGGTTAATATCGAGGGCGTATTTTTTACAGAGTTTTGCACATAGTTCGTATGCTCGCTCAAATTGTATCTGTTTTAGCGGATATTCCCCTAATTTCCGTATCTTGCCGTTATAGCTGTAACCGAGCATACCGCACAGGGCAATACCAATTGTGCCTGTGTTGCCTCCGCCTGTGTGTGCGGCATAGCGCCCGTCATTACAGTTTAAATTATCCTCGGGTTTACAAAACCCTTCTTTTATTTCGCCTTCGCCGTCTATTAAATAGTGATAATGCGCCATATCGGTGCTGTTAGGCTTGTAGCTGCCTGCGCTCCAGTGTAGAATTATACGCTTCATATATTTTGTCTCCTATTGCTAATATCTGAAATTATTAAATTCTTAACATCTGATACATCCTGTCGCATTTGTGAAATCTGTTCCTGAAGCGCCCTGTGGTTATCAGCATAAATATCTTTAGTCACAAAATGTTCCATAGAATATTTCATAAGCTCGCTTTTTAATTTTTCCAATTCGTCAGTGCGGGCAAAAAGTTTCAATGCGAGTAAAAAATTGAGTATAAAAAGAGCATAAGGAGCGTATGTCTGCAAGTATTCCAAAGTAAGCCTCAATCATTCTTTTTAAATTTTTCAACAAGTTTTTTAAAGTCCTCGGCGTCATCTTCCTCGAGCAACGGTAGATATTTATAAATTAAGATAATTATATCTTCTGCGGCGTTCAGCGCTTTTTTAAAACGTGCATTTTCTTTTAAAACAGCTGTTTCGCTCTGGTGTTCTTTTGAAGTTTTTAAAAAATCACAGAGGCTCTTAAATGCCCCTGTGACTGAATTAATGACGCTTGAAATAAAAAGAGGCATTAACCCTCTACCCCGTCGATTTTATCTGCTAAAGAAAGCAGATAATCTTTTACCGTTGCCAAAATAGGAACAATAGCCTTAAGCATTGCATTATCGCTTTTCAAAAGGGCATTTTGTGCAAAGTCAAAGACATGCTTAATTGTATCTTCCGTAACATCCTCTGCAAGCTCAAGTGCGCTTTTTTTAAGCTCGTTTACCATTGTTTCATCCATTTTTTACCTCACTTTCCGTTAATAATTTTGTATAGTCATTAGTTTCAAAAAATTCATCAAGCTGGGTTTTGGTAAAGCCCAACAGTGTACCCACGGCGTCAATGTATGGGTTGCCCCTGTAAAAATTATTTGCTCTGAGTTCAATTTTTAGAGCTTTAATGTCAATTTCTGATGTGCGGGAATTCTCAACAAGAGCTACAACGTCATTAAAATCCATACCTCTGGCTCGATAAATCGCGCGTTCCACATCAGCTGCCGTGAGGTTTAATTGTGCTATGCGCTCGGCTTCTTTTTGTGCCTGCTGTTGCATATATTCCTCAGTGTTGTCAATTACACTGTCATTAATTATTTTTTCCCAAGGAAAAATAGCATAAAGTGCACTATTGCTCTCTATTATTTGCCTTCCGTTTTGGTGGTTATGTAATACTATAAAATCTGCTCTTTCTTTTTGAGAATATGGTTTTTGTAATTTATAAGCCATCTACAACCTCCTTACTGACTTCTCCATAAGCTTGCCAAACGACCCAGGCATTTGTTGCAGAACAAGCTAGTATAGCAGTATTATTATCGATTAATTGACCACAAGCCCAAGCATTAGTCCCATTGTGAGTAGTAAGCATATTAGATCTCTCATATATACATTCAACCAGTAAATTTATATTTACAAAGTATCCTTGTGTTTGAATATTACCGCCCTGTTCACACCAGTATTTTTCTTCTCCGTTAGTACTATCGATTTCTCTAAATATTTTATAAAAAGAACGATCTTTATTATAAAATTTAATCAATTTTCTAAAACCGCTGCTAATACTTAAATTGTCTAATGTAGTATTAGCACAATAAAGCGCATTTGCAATTGTTACGGGTTTATCAAGCCTCAGCCGCTCAATTGTAGTACCATTGTCTTGCGTTTTTCCAATTCTTGCTCCAATAAATGATATATAATCAGAGGCACTGTCTGAAATTTCATTCCATTGCCAAAAACTTAATGCAGCGGTGTTTAGGTTCAAGGTTCCCGAAATACTCGTACTAACTGTTTCATTTGTACCGCCGAGTGTTATTATCGCATTATTGCGCACATTATCGCTGCTGTTTAGCGTTTGTGAATTAAAAGAGTATTGAGAACCGTTATATGCCATATCTAACGTTATTTCCTCTCCGCCTGCGTAAGGTACGGATAAAGTGCCTATTAAACTCGGAGATGTAACGCCCGTATAAATATAATCAGAGCCTGTGGCAGTTGCCTGCACATTTGTACAATTTATATTGGAATAAATGATAGTATCTGCAGCAACTAATGTGCTTTCAACACCTTCTGTTTTAGTATATCCGATTGTAGTACCGTCTTTTTGTACCTGATACACATCAGAACGCCTAAAGTATGCATTTAAATTTGTTCCGTCATAATAAACCCCGATAGCGTCAGGCAGATATTGAATTGCGCCAGAGCTGTCCACTGCCATATTGCCTATAACAACGCCATGATTTGAAGCAGCAAGATTAATCGGAAGCGAAATTGACCAATTTTCGCCAAGGTCATAATTGCTTGGTAATTGAATATAGCCCGTTGCCGAATTTATTGTTACAATCCCTTCTTCAATTTCAGCACCCGTGTTTATGAAATTGGGATATGTGGCAAGCTGCTCATTTAAAACACTATCATTTGTATTGAACCAAACACCGCTTAAGGGTGCTTGCTCAGGCTCTGATAAACTTTCTAAATAATAATCTCTTATCATTATTTCGCCATTTTGTTTTACAAGGATTGTTTTTTCGCCACCTGTAGGCAAATACAAAAGCGTATCGGTTATTGTAAGCGTATCCTCTATATTATTCAATGTACCGTCATTATTCCGTCCGTTTGGCATTAACAGATTAAGCGTTGCTTGGATTTCAGCGGTTTGAAAATCTAAGAGAGTTGAATTATTCCAATAAATACTACTATCAGCCGTTATCTGAGTTCCTGCAAGGTTAATTGTACCTTTAAAATAATAACCGTTTCTACTTCCTAAATATATTGATTTTCCTGCAAAATAACCTGCGTTTGACGGTAAAACAACCTGCTCAATATAACCACCCGTGGTTTTGTATGATAATGTATATCCGCCTGTTGTTGTACGGGATAATTTTATCGTAACATTTTGACCTGTCGGGATTTGCGTATTTCCGTTTAGCTGCTCGCCATTGTAGCGAATAAATAAAATACCGTTGTTTAAACCTATGGAGTTATCGTAGTTGTTAATGGCGGCTAGTATTTGAATGCCTGTAAGGTCTGTGGTATTTATTACAATCTCAAAATCAAAAGTTGTAGAGTCAGTAAATGTTTTGTTTAATAAAATAAAATTGTCTGCACTAAATCCGCTTGCGGCATTGTCTTGTATTGTTGCCCCATGGTTAACATAAGCCGCACTTGAATGGCTTTGTGCAGTGATTGAGGGTGTCGATGCGACCTCAAGAATGCAGTTTGTAACTTGAGATTTGTTTAGCTTATTATCAAGTATCGCCTGCCCTGAAACTGAAAGGTTCGTAAGGTCAACATTTGCAAAATTACCCTCGCCGGGATACCAAACTGCCCAAAATCCGGTTGTAGTTGTCGGATTGTTGCCTAGGTTATTATCTTGCAAAGAAACATAAAAATTTGAACCTATACGGCAAAACTGGTCGGTAAAATAGGTTGTTCCAGGGTCCCACTCCGGCATTCCGTTTTGCAGTAAATATGCAATTTGCTGCGAGAAAGTTTTTTGTAGTCCGTTCATTTCTTGTAATGTCGGGTAATTTCTATCAGACACCACAGCACCGCGCCAGCCCTCCTCGTAGGCTGGTAATGCCTGAATAATCGAAATATCATCGGTCGTGACTTTGGTTCCTGTCAGTGCTGAACCAAATTGTCCTATATCTCCTTCAGCCGCATTTGACGCAAATATTTTACCCGTTACTCGCGGTATTTTTTCATTAACCATTGCTTGTTATTTCCTCCAGTTGTATTTTTACGGTAGGCGGACACGGTAAAATATTTTTCCGCATCGCTACCTCTAAAAGGTTGTTATATTCCGTTTGATAGTAATAAATCAGTGTTCTGTTTTCTAAATCCCAAACTGTATAAACATGACTGTTGAAAAAGTTCCAGATAGCTTCGTCAATCGCTTTGCAGGTATGGTCTATACTGTTTTTGATTATCTTCAAGCCTATAAGCTGCTGAAATTGTTCATTCGGCAATTTGTTCTGAGTTGGGTTAATATTTTGATAATCCAAAAAACCACCCGAAATGCTTTCAAAAGTTTCAAATGTTGAAAAACCACCCTGCAGACTGTCGGGGTTTGGATCATTCCAATCAATCAGTGAAAACCATGGGTGAAAATCAAATAACTGCCCCTCATAAAATCTGTCAATCCCTACCCATTTACCTATAATATCCTGTTGCACACCAGTTGCATCTTCAAGATTAAATGCATCACGTATTTGTAATAACAGAACATTCATCAACAACAAATCTACATAAAGCTTTATTGTAGCTGCGGCTTTTGACTTCCCGTTATATTGAATAATCAATAGATTTGCATAATAATCTTCCAGATTTTGCAGCAAAGTTAAGTAATTTGTCATGACGCAGCCTCTATTTCGGTGATAGTAATTCTTGTTGCATCCACTACAAACTTATTTTGCAAAGACGCGCTGGGGATATAGTCCTTCCAATTACTGCCATCTATTGATATCTCAACATTCAAAGCATAGCCGCCTCCGCCGTTTGTTATGATTGCATCCGCAGCTACCTGTGTTACTTTGGATGTTTCCGCCGTTTCATTCAGATTGTAAGTGAGAGTTTCAACAATAGAATTTTTTATCCCCGAAAAGTCTATTGTTTCTAAATCTTCTGTTGCCTGAAAATCAAATCTTATGTATAAAGGTACAGGTTTTGCGCGGTCAAAATTGGTAATAAACACTTGCCCTGATACGGTTGGTACAGATACAGCTACATTCCCGCGAGTGGGAAGCCCACAGGAGTTCTCATAAATCAGAGAGGCAATATCTGCATTGGCGCCACCTTCTACAATTACCCATACTGTCCATGGTGGTGTACCTGTTTCATCTGTTACGCCACTCCTGTTTACATGGGTTTTGGCATCTGATATCCCATCCAAATCGAGTAGTTTGCCCTCTAATGAATCAATATTATTTTGACCCCTTACAGCTGTTGAGCGGCTGCGCCTTACCCTAAATTGCGAGTCTGTTTCCTGCTCTGTACCGAGTGTCGTCGGTGCCACTGAATTATTTACCTCCGTAACCCCTAAAACTGTTGTTACCTGTGTTGTTATTGTGCCTATTACAGGCTGAACAAGTCCCATATTTTGAGAGCGGAAAGCCAGTGAATGTGTACCGGGTTGAAGTGTTACACTGTCTATTAAATACCATAAATTGCCGGCATTATCAGATACAGTGTAAGCTGCAGCGTTAGTGTCGTTATAATTTGCATCAAGCCCGTTCAAGTTAACTGTTTGATTGCAGGTTATATCAATGTTTTGGATAGTATATGTGCCACCGTTTCTGAAAATATAATTAAGTGCATAGCGACTGTCTTGAACTCTGCCGGAACATTTGTCGGGGTCAAAAGAGTTGTAAACTTCCTGCGCCAGCTCCCGCATATCGCTCCCTGCCTGCGCAAAAATATTAGTTGCCTGTCCGTCGGGGGTTTCGGGACCAAAATTGATTAAATTCCCGTCAGGTGCGTATATCGAATTTAAACCGGTTTGCAGGTTTGTTAATATCGTGTCATAGCTGTCAACCTGTAACCCATTTTCTGTTATTTCATCTGCCATTAGCTCATCCTTTCGCTGTCGAACTCTACAGGCAGAGTGTCTGCCGAATACTGTGTATAAACTTCAAATTTACATCTGTAACGCCTGCCGTCTGTGCTGCTTTCAAAATTGAATACGTTC
>CASGEP010000041.1 GCA_949300515.1 uncultured bacterium | reverse complement strand
CTCCTTGTTCTTAAATTCAATTTTATTTCCTGCAGAACGTTTTGACGCCAGGAACTTAATATCATTGTACTCAATGTCAGCGTCTGACAGTATTGCTAAAATTTCTCTCCCGACAACACCTGATGCGCCGAGAACTGCAATGTTCGGTTTTTTTTCCGTCATAAAATGTTCTCCAATCCATATACAAAATTATTATTTGAAACAACGTGCCTTGCAGCCATTAAAACGCCATCCATATAACATTCTCTGTTTATTGAATCATGTCTTATTTTCAAAGTTTGACCCAATGAGCCGAAAATTACCTCTTGAGAAGCAACAAACCCCGGCATACGCACGGAGTGTATACATATGTTGCCATCACCCGAGCTGTTTGTAAAGTTCGCACCGCGAGCACCTGTTACAAGCTCCGCTTCAGCGCAATTTCCCGCTTTAAAATTACCGTTAGCCTCAACCATAAGTTCGGCCGTCTTTATAGCGGTTCCCGAGGGCGCATCTTTCTTTTGATTATGGTGAAACTCGATAATTTCAGCATTAGAAAAGTACTGTGCAGCCATTTTTGCAAATTTCATCATGAGAACCGCACCTGTTGAAAAATTCGGCGCAATGAAACAACCCGTATTTTTTTCTTTCGAAAGCTGTTTTATTGTATCAAGCTGAGAAGTGCTCAGTCCCGTTGTGCCGATTACCGATTTTACATTAAGCTCCATATAAGTTTTAATATTGTCAAATATAGTATCGGGCTGTGTAAAATCTATTGCAACATCGGGCTTATTAAGTTCAAAAGATTTTTTGATATCGCCTTCTATTACAACATTTGAGTGAACATTAACTCCGAGTTCAAACTTATCAATCGCACAGACAAGCTCGAAATCACTGCTGTTTACAACTGCCTTTATAACTTCTTTGCCCATCTTGCCAAGAGCACCGACCACTGCTACATTTATCATATAAAACTCCATTACATAATGTATTTTTGTTTATGAATTATCCCACAAAAATGCCATGATTGCAAATAAAATTAATGTTTTTATAACTTTACATTTTTTGGCTTATTGTCTTGACTTTGAGGCATATTTGGCTCATAATACCGAAGTTGTATGATGTCACGGGTGGCGTATAAAAGAATAGGAGAACTAATGAAAAAGACTCAAAAACTTTTAGCTGCTTCACTTTTAACAATAGCATTGGGTGCTGGTGCTGCCTTTGCAGGTCCTTGCAAAGAAGGACAAATTGAAGGCTATGCACACCCGACTTTGTTTAATGCGGAAGCTCAAACTTACGTAGACGGTAACAAAGTTTACCAAACAGGCGGTAAAATCTACAAAACAAAAAACAGAATCGGTATTACAAACAAAGACTCTGTTTATGTAGATTCATGGGCTAAAGACGTCCTTTCTTTGATTAAAGAAAAAAGCGGCGGTGAGTTATTCAACCCCAAAATGCCCATTTTACGTTCAGAAATGGCTGTAGTGTTGTCAGAGGGTTTTGATGTTGCACATGTAGGCAAAACACAAAAATACTCTGACGTAGCTCAAAACTACTGGGCAAACGAATGGATTGCAAGAGCAACTGATGCAGGTGTTATGATCGGTTATCCGGACAAAACATTTAAACCCGACCAACCGATTACAAAAGCTGAAGTATTTGCGGTTATTGCCCAATTAATCGACGTGCCGACAGACAGAAGCCTTCTTGTTCCCGAATACAACGGCAAAACAATCGAATACATCCCTTCTTGGGCTATCGGTGCAACAAAAGAAGTTGTTAACTCTGAACTTTTAGAACAAGTTCCCGACAAAAAAAGAGTTAACGATGATATGTACTTATCAAAAGAACAGGTTGCATATCTAATCGGTACACTCAGAACAAACTTTGCAACATCCAACGGCAAAATTGCTAAGGATAAGTTAGCTCCTGACTGTGTTAAATCATACAAACCTGTTTACTTAAATGTTAAACTTTCAGACAGAATCAGCGCAAAAACATCCAACATCGGACAAAAATTTGCCGCTGTTACAACAAAAGATGTTGAAATCAACAACACACTTTTCCCTGCAGGTTCAAAAGTTAAGGGTGAAGTTGTTGCCGTTAAACGTCCCGGCTTGAAAAACCCAGGATTTATCAAAGTTAAATTCTTAGAAATCAAAAACGGCGATACAGTTGTCGAATTTCCTAAAAACATCACGGAAGCTCAAGCAAATCAAATCAAAAATCCTAACTTCATAGCAAGATTGTTTGGTGCTCCCTTCTCAGCTGCTGCAAGAATCATCGGTGTATCAGGCAGAACAGTCGGTACGGGTGTAAATATCGCAGCTAACGGTGTAGAAGAAATCGGCGACGAATTGTCCGATACTTTTGTTGACACACTCTGTCTGCAACCTGTAGCAGGTATTAAGAGATTTGGAAGCTCGTTTATAACACTTGGCAAAGGTATCTATGATACTTGCAAAAACATTATAGGCGGCGTATTTGGTGTAATTTATGAAATCGGCGACGAAATCGTTTACTTAATCGTTCCGAGCCTTTCTAATTCATCAAGCTTAAATCCCGGCGAAGAATTGCTTGTCATATTCTAAACCGCGGATGGCTCCAAATTTGAACAGCGGATGAAATTCATCCGCTGTTTTTTATTTGTTTAATTATTCAACCGTTATATCAAATACATTATCCCGTCCAAGCGCCTCTATGCCAAGGCTTTTTGCATATTCAATAAAATCTTGTGTCCTTTTGTCATTAATGACGGAAAACTTATATGACGAGCCGGGATGCGCCTTAAGGTAATTTATTAATTTTTCGCGAAATCTTGAAGACCTGGTTAAACCTTTAGCGCTATAATGTTGAGTCATTCTCTTGCATAGTAATCGGTCGTAGCTTCTTTCGGGTCTGCTTGTTAATAATGTAATATTAGCAGATATTTTGTCTAATAATTCAGTGTCAGATAACCCGCTATATAGATTTTTATACAAAAATAATGCACCCATGAAATTATTTTCAATGCTCTCGGGCGAGCGGGCAAACAGCGAAGCACTGCTTAAACACATCACCAAATAACGCTCAACCGTTAATCCCTCATCTTTTAATTTTTTAACCAGACTTCTGGCATTATTTTCTATAGTATCAGGTGATTTTTGAAATACAGGCGCGGTAATTGTGAAATCGGTAAAAATCAGCACAAGAAGCACTTTGGTACTTGATAGTTTCTTTATTACCATGTTTGAGGGTCTTTGAATTGGCGAAAAATATAGTGACTGGGTTTATTTTCATACACGGACAAAATCGCAAAACGAAAAATTTACTATTGAAGGTTATAGCCTGCTTCAAAAGAATCAATATTTCTCTTTAAAAAGGCAGGGTTTTTCTTTTGGGAAACAAATTGCAGAGCGCCAAGCGCACTTTCCTTTTTAAGGAGTTTCGTACAGTTTATAAAATAACCGAAGCTGACAATATTTAAAAGTCCGCCATCAAGCGCCTGTGCACAGTCGCCGAGTTTTACGGGAATAAAATTTACGTCCGGTCTGCGCGGTTTTTGTGTAATAATTGAGGAATTACCTATTATTAGTGAATTTGGCGCCATAGTCTTTTCAAACTTCTCAAGAGCCTTATCGTTTAAAAAAACACCGAAGTCGGCATAGTCAATAATAGGCGAAGCAATCTCGCTGTCTGAGATTTTCACCGAGCAGTTGGCGTGCCCGCCTCGCATTTCGGCACCGTAAGAGGGAATCCATGTTGTGTATTTACCCTCCATCATTGCTGCCTGAGCCAGTACCGTTCCGAAAAACAACACCCCCTGACCGCCGTATCCTGCTATTATAATATTTGTTTCCATTATGCCATGCTTTCCGTTAAATCTTTAAAAACGCCGAGTTTGTGCACTTTTGTAACTTTAATGTACGATAAAGCCTGAACGGGTTTGAGTTTCCAGCCTGTCGGGCAAGAAGCAAGAACCTCGACAAAAGTAAATCCCAGACCTTTAATTTGATATTCAAAAGCCTTTTTAATTGCGGCTTTTGCTTTAATAATGCTCTGAGGAGAAAATATTGCAACGCGCGCCACAAAAACGGCGCCTTCGCAATTTGCAAGCATTTCGGAAATCTTTGCGGGATAGCCTGAAATCTTCGGGTCGCGTCCGTTTTTTGTGGTAGCCGTGACCTGCCCGAGGATTGTCGTAGCACTTGCCTGTCCGCCCGTCATACCGAAATTAGTATTGTTTACACAGATTGTTGTAATATTTTCGCCGCGAAGTGCCGTGTGAATAAGCTCATTAAAGCCTATTGTAGCCGCATCGCCGTCGCCCTGATAAGTAAAAACAATTTTATCGGGCTTAGCACGCTTCACGCCCGTAGCAACGCAGGGCGCCCTGCCGTGGTCCGCGCCCACTATATCAAGGTTATAAAATTTATCGAGATTAATTGAACATCCGACAGATGCGGTGGCTATTGTCTTGCCGCAAATTTTTAATTCTTCCAGAACTTCTGCAATGAGTCTTAACACTACTCCATGTCCGCAGCCTGCGCAAAACGGATAATTATAATTTTCTTTGTATGCTTTCGGTCTTTTAAATACTCTTTGCAGTGTGTCTTTCATGTTGTCCTTCTCTTGTGAGCTCTATTATTTTATTGTATATTTCAAGCGAATTTATTATCGCGCCGCCGACTTTGCCGAAAAATTCGGTTTCACAGCAGCCGTTGAGTGCTATTTTTACATCCTGCAGCATTTGTCCCATATTCAACTCAACGTCAAGTACATATTTTTTACCCCTTGCTAGCGTATTTAATTCATTATACGGGAAGGGCCAGAGGGTAATAGGTCTGAATAAACCTACTTTTATGCCGTTTTGCCTTGCAGTATTAACTGCGGACTTTGCAACGCGCGCAACCGTCCCAAATGCCGTTATGATAATCTGTGCATCATCACACATGTAGTTTTCATACATTATTTCTCTGCTCTCGATTTGAGCGTACTTCTTAAATATTCTGTGATTTAAGCGCTCCAATATGTCATCGCCCATATGCAGCGACATTAAGCTTCTTGCGGTTCTTTCGTCAACACCTTCGCCTATTCCGTCAAGCGCCCAGTCCGATGTATCGACTCGTTCAAAGGCATTTCCCTGAGGCATTTCAACAGGTTCCATCATCTGCCCTAAAATACCGTCAGCCAGAAGCATGGCAGGATTTCTGTATTTCATGGAAAGATAAAAGGCTTTCTGTGTCAAAATTACAGCTTCATTTATTGTGGAGGGTGCAAGCACAATCGTTCTGTAATCACCGTTACCGCCTCCTTTTACGGATTGTGTGTAATCAGCCTGCGAAGGCGTAATGTCACCAAGACCCGGGCCCGCACGCATAACACTTACGATAACCCCAGGGATTTCTGCCGTAGCCATAGAGGAAATACCTTCCTGCATTAGGGCAATCGCACAGCTTGATGATGAGGTCATGGCAAGAGTGCCCGTTGAACCCGCTCCAATTAACATATTTACGGCGGCAAGCTCGCTTTCGGCACTTATATATGTTCTGCCTATTTCAATCATTTTAGAGCTCATATACTCGCCGATTTCATTTTGCGGCGTTATCGGGTAACCGAAGTAACACATACAGCCTGCATTAATTGCTGCCTGTGCTATTGCCTCATTGCCTTTCATTAAAACTTTTGACATATTTTATTCCGATTTATTTTAATACTTCATAAATTGCCATATCGGGACAACTTTGCGCACACAGCGCACAGCCAAGGCATTCATTGTCCCTGTCGACAAACTCCACATATTTGTTTCCGGCATGGTTTACCTGTCCTTCGTTAACCCGAATGAGCTTTTTAGGACAAACGCTGACACATATCATGCAGCTTTTACATCTTTCCTTATCAATCTTTATTTCTGCCATGTCTATATCTTAACACTTCATAAAAAAATAGCATTAAAAAAAATATATTTTAACAATAGCTTAATATTAGAGAATTTGACGACCTTCAAGCGCTTTAACAAGTGTCAACTCGTCCGCGTACTCCAGTTCCGAACCGAGAGGCAGACCGAAGGCAATTCTAGACACTTTGATATTAAACGGTTTTAGCAGTTTACAAAGATACAGGCTTGTCGCTTCGCCCTCAACAGAAGGGTTAAGCGCCAAAATAACCTCTTTAATGTCATTATCGTGCACTCTGTTTAGAAGCTCCCGAACTCTTATATCATCGGGCCCGATACCGTCCATGGGCGAAATAAGACCCTGCAGAACATGGTACAATCCTTTGTATTCGTTTGTTTTCTCAATTGCAATAAGGTCTTTTGTTTCGGCTACCACACAAATAACACTTTTATCGCGCATAGGATTTGAACAGATTTCACAGGGGCTCTGTGACGTCATGTTAAAGCAAATCTCGCAATAGGATATAGTCCTTTTTGCCTCAAGCATGGCAGCTGCAAAGTTTTCAACGTCATGCTCGGGCATTTTTACCATATACAATGCCAGTCTTTGGGCGGTTTTAGGTCCTATTGAGGGCAGTTTTTGGAAACATTCGATTAACTTTGCCAGCGGCTTTGTGTATTCCATTAGAACAGCCCCGGAATGCTTATGCCGCCTGTTATTGCTTTCATTTTAGTTTCCATCTGCGCGTTTGCTTTATCGGAAGCATTTGTCATTGCTTCAATAATCAAATCTTCAAGCATTTCAAGAGTGTCCGAATCAACACTTGAAGGATTTTCAGGGTTAATTGCTTCGGGTTTAAGTTTAATTGACAAAAACTTACCCTGTCCGTTAAATGTAACCTCAACCGCGCCCCCTGCGCTTTGACCGTTAACTTCTATGTTCGCAAGCTCGTCTTGAGTTTCTTTAAACTTTTTTTGCATTTTTTGTGCTTGCTGCATCATTTGTATCATATTCATATTGATATCTCCCCTTAATTTAATAGTATGTTATTATTATTGTATGAAAAGTATAACATATCTGCAACATTCTTTACATGGAGGCAAAGTTTCACGCTGGCCGCTGCAGGCTATGCCACTAAACATACATATTGCACAATACAGATGGTATCGCTCAAAAGGCATGGAAGAAGCCTATAAATATAAACAGATGGTTAAAAATGCTCTGGATGCATGGACGGCTGCTACAGGCGGTGTTGTATCCTTTAATATTGTACAGACACTCTATGATTCAAACATAAATCTTGAATGGAAGCGGGTAGACAGAAAATCGCTCGGCATGTGCCATTTTAACTACGACAACAGAGGAAACTACTACAGTGCGGAAGTACAAATAGGCTTGTCCGACGGTATAATTCACCATAAATACATGGATGAAGCGGAAGTTTACCACACGATAGTGCATGAAATCGGTCACTCGTTAGGGCTGGGTCACTCGCCGAATAAAGGCGATATAATGTATGTCCCGCACCAGTACGGCGTTACAAATATCACAAAACATGATGCAATGACCCTTCTCTGGCTGTACAGGTTTGACATCGGTCTTAGCGAAAAGGATATTTTAAACAAATATTCAAGCTATAATGCGCCTGATGTCGACACACTCATTGCAAAACTTATGGCTGAGAAAAGCGGCTTTCAAAAAGAGCTTGAAAGTGTTCAGCCCGCAAATGACAAAGATTTAATCAAAGAAAATCAAAATATCGGCGAGTTAAAAAAATACCTGCTTGAGCTGAATAACATCAGAGTGAACTATAAAGCGCCCGACATCAAAAATAAACCCCCTAAAAATTAGGGGGCACAAAGCAATCAGAAGAGTTGAGGATTTATAGTTTTAATATAACCTCATTTTTTACTCTTTTAATTGTCACAAACTCCAATTTTTTTATTTTTTTATTGCCTTTTTGTGCTATAATCGACAAAAACGAGGTTTAGAGTATGCGCTTTGACGGTAGAAAAAATAATCAAATAAGAGATTTCAAATTTACAAGAAACTGCATTAAACACGCAAAAGGCTCGGTCCTTGTAGAGTTTGGCGACACAAAAGTGCTTGTTTGTGCAAGTGTTGAGGAAGGAAAGCCTAAATGGATGGCAAAAGAAGAAAAAAGCGGCTGGCTCACGGCCGAATATTCCCTTCTTCCTGCTTCAACAAACACAAGATGCCAGAGAGAGCGCACAAAACTCTCCGGCAGAACACAAGAAATCCAAAGACTTATCGGAAGAAGCCTGAGAGCATGTATTGACCTTGAAATGCTTGGCGAGCGCACAATTACAATCGATGCCGATGTACTTCAGGCAGACGGCGGTACAAGAGTTGCTTCAATTTGCGGCGGATTTATTGCACTGCAGGATTTAATTAACGGCTTAATAAAAGACGGTCTTTTATCCCAGAGCCCGATTATTGAGCCTATTGGCGCAATTTCAGCAGGAATATGCAACGGAGAAGTCATTGTGGACTTATGTTATGAAGAGGACTCCCATGCACAGGTTGATTCTAATGTCGTACTTACAAAAAGCGGTAAAATTATTGAGTTTCAAACAACAGCCGAGGGTGAACCGTTTTCAAAAGAGCAAATGGATGAATTGTTTGCGCTTGCAAAAGGTGCAATCGAGAAAATTATATCCGCTTATTGATTATCGGAATGTTAAACTCCATACACACTTTATCATCAATATTCTTTGCGCTGATTTCGCCGCCGTGCTGGGAAATTATTAACTTTGAAATATAAAGTCCCAGCCCGCTGCCGCAAATGCCTTTTGCCTTAGATTTAGTGTTGTACGGTTTAAATATATCATCCACATTATCAAAATCTATATGTCCGTCATTTATTACACTTACATATAAACTTCCCATAGACTGTTTGCATATTACTTCGATTTGGGAATTTGCATATGAGTGTTTGGCGGCGTTTGTAATGAGATTAACAAGTACTCTTTTTATCTGTATTTCATCATACTCTGCACAAATATAGTCTGATTTTGATACGACGGATAATGTGTTATTGTTGTCACGAAAGATGTATTTTATACTTTTTATAGCATCGTCAAGTGTTTTGAGGAAATCATGAGGCGCTATGTCTAAGATAAAATTGCTGCATTTTGCCCTGAATGCAGTGAGGATATTTAGAATAATATCTTTCATATACATATTGGAAGCCAGAAGGTCACTGAGCAGTTCACGCTGTGTTTCGCTCATATTATAACTTTTATCGTCCAGCAGTAAATTAAGAGCATTTATTTGAGAATATATCGGCGACTTTAAGTCATGAGCAATATTTTCTATGATACTGACCCTTGGTTCACAAACTACATTTTGCATTGGTTGTCCTTTCTTGTAATACATATTTATATATTAACTAAATCAAGCGGATAGTATAGTATACATGTGGGTATAAATTTTTTCGTAACATTTTTTAATTAAACGTCAATTTCCGTACTTAAAAATACTTTATATAATCATAAGGTTAGTTATAGGTAAGGCATATGTGGTTAAAGAATTTTATTGGTGTGGTGAAATTGGCATTATCGTCATGCGAATGTCAAATAAGTTCAAAGTTTAGATTTGGTCAAAATGAAATTAGCGAAATTTTAACTAATTCAAAAAAAGAAAATATAAAGTATTTTGAAAAGCTCGCCGCTATAAAGGGAATGAGCGCGTTTGACATAAGTTATCTGATGTCGAGTGTGGATTTGGACGACAATAAGATTGAATTATTGGAACATGCCTCAAAAATGTATAATGACAAGGAATTTTGCGCTCTGGGTCAAACGTTCAGCGACTTTATATTCAGAGTAAGCGCCAACATAAATCTTTTAAACGAGTCAAATTTAGACGTATTTAAAGAGCTTGTACAGTGCAAAAACGAGCTTTATGACTTTACAAAAGCTCTTAAAAATCCGCAAAGGGCAAAACATCAAAAACACGAAACAAAACTTGCCTACGCATTTCAAAATGTTTTTGTTGACTAATTATATTTTATAAGGTCTTTTGGTAAATAAATTCGGGTATTTTTTGATGTAATCATCAAGATTTGACCCGAATGCTTCAAAGTCAAAGCTTACGCCCTTTTTAGGGGGAAATACTTTAATGCCGTATGCAGCGTAGATAGATGTAGTTAAAAGTCTTGCTATAGAGTCGCTTCCTCTTTTCCAGGGTGTTTCCTGAGCAATAAGCCAGTGAATTGTGGCGCAGGACTTGTTTATTTCTCTTAAGGATGGATTTTTTATTTGCATAAGCTTATCATATTCCTCTTTTGCAAATTCAAGATTAGATTTTGCACCGTATAAGGGTGTGCCCATAGGATTCCTGAATATTCCGTAATCTATTAATACAATCTCAGCATCTAAATCGGTGCCCAGCTTTGAAATCGTGCAAGTTACAGCATCGGGATAATCACTGTTAGATTTTGGACTGTAGCAGCATGTTTTATATTTATTTAAAATATCTGCATATTTATCAAAATACTCTATACCCCTTGACGGTTTAATGCTCATAATGCTGAAACCATACGGAGAATGCCTGAATATACCAAAGCAATTACCCTTGTTTATTCTTCGTGTTTCCGTGCACAAATTTGTTAATACATCATTAAACCGCGCTTTATTTCTTATTAGTTTTGATGTATTTTTAGCAATCTCTGCCATTTGTTTTGCCCATTGTATATTTTTGCCGTAGCCGCACATATCAACAAAATATACCTCAGGCGTTACGGCCTCTATGTTAACGGGCTTGCGGCTGAAATTCAAAAGCCACTCGGGAGGAAAATTTCCCCTAAATGCAGTTAGGTTCGGTTTTGCCTGATATTTTACGGGATTATTTTGGCTATAGGTATAATTTTTGTGGTAAATGTTAACAGGTGAAATTTTCATGGTCTTACAAAACATCTAAAAATAATATTTGCCATTTGTAAAAATTCTTGTTTATCGTATAATGAAGCTAGCCTAACTTGAAAATTGAAAAGAGAATATAAATCGGGACGTAGCGCACGTTTTGTGGTAACACGAAACAAAACATATGACAATCCAAGCTGCGCCTAACTTGAAAATTGAAAAGAGAATATAAATCGGGACGTAGCGCAGCTTGGTAGCGCACCTCGCTTGGGACGAGGGGGTCGCAGGTTCAAATCCTGTCGTCCCGAGATGTGTAGATAAATCGGGATGTAGCGCACATTTTGTGCGTAAGCACAAAATAAACATATGACAATCCAAGCTGCGCCTGATGAATTGAAAATTGAATAACTTAAAGTATCGGGATGTAGCGCCATTT
>CASGEP010000040.1 GCA_949300515.1 uncultured bacterium | reverse complement strand
TCTGCTTTCATACTGTGCACTTGAATTTACGGTAAAACTCTCCTTTGCCCTTTTTGTAATAACCGGTGCTAAAAGAGTGAGTATAACCGAGATAACAAGGATACTCACAAGAAGTTCGGCTAAGGTAAATCCTCTTTTTTTGTGTTTAAATTTAATAAAAGCACGCAAAAACAATGGAGTCATGATAAACTCTCCCTTCGTATCTTAATTCCATAACGTCAGATTAAACTCTATCACGTTCGTGAACGTGATAGGAACATATTACACTTATTATTTAAAAAATGCAAGATAATGAAAATAAAAAAATAATAACCGCCGCTGCGGGCAAAGTACTAAAAGAGCTGAGGGGCACAAAGAGCAACTATCTTCTGGGTGCCGAGTATGAAATATCGACCTCGCTTTTAAATCATATTGAGCGCGGAATAAAAGACCCGCAATTAACCACGATTTTCAAGCTTTCCGAGGCTCTCGGGGTTCGTCCGTGGGAGTTTGTGAGAAAAATAGAGGAAAATTTGCCCGAGGGGTTTTCGCTCATTGAAAATTGAGTTTTGTTTTTAATATTTGATATAATAAAAGCAAAATTTATCGTATAATATTTTTATGGATAAGAAAAAGCAAAAAGAACTCTACGAAAAAACAAGCCATAAGGATGAAATCCCGAGGCTTAACCGCGCTATCGGACAGCTTGAGGGTATTAAAAAAATGATTGAGGACAAAAGATATTGCCCCGATATTATAATCCAGCTTAAGGCTGTAAGGTGCGCCATTAAAAGGATTGAGAGCAATATTTTAAAAACGCACCTTGAGGAGTGCGTGAGTATGTCTTTTTCCGACAGAGAGGACGCAAAAAGCAAAATTGACGAGATTAAAAATTTGCTCGATAAAATGCAGGATTAAATATGAAGTGTGTGATTTTTGACCTTGACGGTACACTTTTGTACACTCTTGAGGATTTATACAACGCCACAAACTACACGCTCGGGCACTTTGGATACAGGGAAAGGAGCCTTGATGAGGTAAGGAGTTTTGTCGGCAACGGAGTAAGAAAGTTAATTGAGCGAAGTGTGGATTGCAGCCTTTGCGATGTTGAGATTGATAAAATGCTTGGCGTTTTCAGACAGTATTACTCCAAAAACGCCGCAAAGTGCACAAGACCGTACGAGGGTATTTTGGATGTGTTAGAGTATTTAAGGAAAAATAACGTAAAAATAGGGGTAAATTCAAATAAATATGACAGCGCGGTAAAACAACTGTGCGATAAGTATTTCGGCTCTCTTGTTTCGCTTGCGCTCGGGGAGTCGCTCGGGTGCCCGAGAAAACCCGACCCGACGGGAGTGAATAAAATTCTCGCGGAGTTTGGCTGCAGCCGCGAAAACGCGCTTTATGCCGGCGATTCGCTTGTAGATATACAAACCGCAAAAAATGCAGGCATAAAATGTATTAGTGTAAGCTGGGGTTATTGCGGCAGAGATGTTCTTGAATTAAACAACAAATATATTGCGGACAGTGCGGATGAGCTGCTTAGTTTGATAAAGAAAATTTTATCGGTCTAATATTAAAAAATGTTAAAACTTTTGTGAAAATTTAGTAAATTTTTTCCGAAAAAAATACTTTTTATATATAACAAGGGGAAGTTTAAAGATGTTACCGGAGAGTTTTAACAAAACGCTTAGCGCAATACAGTTGTCCGGAAGTAATGAGGACAACAGTGCCATAGGAAAAAAACTCAACTACTCGCAAAACGTTGCGGCGAGGATTAAAGCTCGTGCGCAAGAGCGGGAGCAGGAGGTTTTTTCAAGCGGTGACGAGCTTAAATCTTACGTTGTTCAAACGACGGGTTTTGATGAATCCTTGTTTACAAAAGATGTCGATGAAATTGAGGGATTGGATTTATCTCAGAGCGAGGTATACAGCGCCGCGCAAGACACACAAAGCTCTCTTGCCGCATTTTACAGCCTGCTGGAGTTATTTTACTCAAGCAGTATTTACTCTGCAATTTTTGATGAAAATCAGGACGGTACAATAGATGACGAGGAAGCAAAAAATGCGATAGAGTCGCTTAGGGGGCTTGATTTAGACTATAACAGTCTTTCTCTTGATGATTTTGCATACATTGCGGACAATATGGACGCCACGGGCGAGCAAAACAGTCTGCGCACATCGATTTCAAACAGTTTTTCAAGCGCTTTCAGTATATTAAAAACGCAATTGGCGCGAAAAACCGCAGTATCAGGGGTGCAGTCGGCAATAAATACCGCATGGAATAATTCGGTACAGGGCAGCACGGGAAGCGCGGGCACCACGGGCGGCGGAAACTACAGCCTTGATGCCGATTTTGATGAAATGCTGGGCGAGTTTTTGGGTTATGAGGGCGGATACTCAAACCACCCGCTGGATAGTGGCGGTGAAACAAACTATGGGGTTACGGAAGCAACATATCGTGCTTATAAAAACGACCCAAATGCCGATGTAAAAGACATTACTCAGGAAGAAGTTTATGATATATATTATAATCTCTACTATATACCGTCGGGCGCAAAAGAGTACGCCGACAACGGAAACGCGGCTTATGCCTTTGTATTGTTTAATATGGCTGCGGCGCACGGCGTAGGTACGGCAAAGAATTTGGCGGAAGGCGCAAATGGCGATGTGGATAAGCTTATGGAAATTTGGAAACAGAAATTCATAAGTATAGTGGATAACAACCCTTCTCAACAGGTCTTTGAAAAGGGCTGGCAAAACAGATGGAACAAAGTATACTCTTACATTGACCCGACTCATGAGTATGAGAACTACATAAGTTAGCTGTAGTATTTAAAGACGGGAATGTTAAAGAGGTAGAAGGATTTTTCGTCATCATTATCCCGAGTTGAAAAAAATGTAATGTTGAACATTTTAAAATACACCTTATCGGGCGTTGTTTCAATCTGCATAAGTTTTAATTTGTTAAACAGGTAAAATTCTTTTACATTTTCTCTCGGTTTGATATTAAAAAGCGGCACAAAAAAGAGTTTAAATTTCTTCTGGGTTTTTGCAAGGAAATTTACCTCTCTGATGTAGATAAACCTGCCTAAGTCTACCCCTTTTTTGAGTATGTAATCTTTAATTTTTTGCTTTAGAAAGTAATCAGCGTTTGATTTTTCAAGTTTTTCAAACACCGTTTTCGGAATGTATAGCCTGTAAAGTGCATTGTGGACTTGTTCATCGCTGTTTTTGTCTAAAAAATATTTTTTAATAATTTTTTCGCACTCGTCGCGGCTCAGTTGGTCATTGGTCGAGGATGCTCCGCCGTACCTAAAATTTGCAATAATATGGGGAACTTCAACACCGGCTGCACCGTTTGACATTAACCTTACTATAAGGTCGTAATCGGCAGAGAGTTTAAAACTTTTATCAAACCCGCCCGCCTTTAGCAGTGTGTCTTTCTTTGCAACCATTGTCTGGTGGCAAAAGGGCATTCTTACAAAGAAAAGTTCGGGTATTGTCTGTGCCGTGTGGAGGAGGTTATTGTTATCATCCACAAAATAGGCGCGGGAGTAAGAGAAATCAGCATCTGTCGATCTGAGACACCTCATTGAGCGTTCTATTGATTTTGAGTTTGTATAGTAATCATCGGCATTTAAAAAGGCGATATATTTGCCGCTTGCTTTTTTAATACCTTTATTAAAAGCATCGTAAATACCTTCATCGGGCTCAGAGTATATCAGGGATTTTGGCGCTTCTTTTTTTAACATTTCAAGAGTGCCGTCGTTTGAATTTCCGTCTATTATTATGTGTTCAATGCTGCCGTAAGTCTGAGAGTATATAGAGTCTATGCATTGCTTAAAAAACTTTGAACGTCCGGATTTAATGAGGTTGTAGGTAATTGTTACCACGGTTACTTTTATCTGTTCGTTTTTGTCTACCTGTCCGAGCATCTTTTCAATCTTTGGTATTTCATATGTTTTCATACTTTTTAACAGTCCTTTTTAAAATAATATTTATATATTAGCGTAATATTACCCTTGCGGGCAATACAAAAAAAGTTATGCTTGTAGTTATATGAAATAAGCACGCAAAAAGGAGAATTTAAGAATATGCAGGACATTTGTAAAAATGAGTCGGCAAGTATGCAAAAAATTACGGAAATTTTAAGTCATGATATAAAAACGCCGATTATTGCGCAAATGCGCTCTTTAGAGCTTGTTTTGGACGGAGTTTTCGGGGATATTAACGCCGAACAGAGGGAAATTATTCTGCAGACCTATGAGTCCTCAAAGTTTTTATATAAAATGATTTGCGAACTTTTGATGTGCTGCAGGTATGAAAACGGCGAAACACGAAATATTTTTCAAAAGTTTGATTTTTGCGCTCTCGTAAGGGAGTGCATTGTAAAAAATGCCTCCCATACCGCGCAGAAAGGAATTAATATTAAATTTATTTCAAGGATAAATTCGGGGATTATACAGGCTGATAAAGATAGCATGGAAATTGCCGTTATAAATTTGATTTATGATGCAATTTGCCGCGCACACAATGACTGCGAAATACGTATTGTATTGCAGGAGGGCAAAAACGCTCTTACGCTCGGTGTAAATTACGAGTGTAAAAACATGTCGGAGGAAATTTTAAATCAGCTTTTTGAAAAAAGTTTATCGGGCATTGCAAAATATAATACAATAGGGACGGATATAAATTTATCGCTTTGCAAAAAAATTGCAGAAGCGCACGGAGGCTCTGTTTTTTCATCTTTTGCGGGAGATAATATAAACTATGGCTTTATGGTGCCGTTTTGTAAAGAAAATTTTTAAAAATGTACTAAGGGCGCTTATTTTTTGTTATACTTTAGTGAAGGGAGATGAAATATGTTAAATGTTCAAGACTCGGTTGTACTTATTATAGATATACAGGAAAAACTTACAAAAATGCTGGATGAGGACGTCTGCGAACAGGTTGTTGAAAAATCGCAAAAGCTTGTTGCGGCGGCTAAAACTCTCGGTATAGATATTATTGTAGCCGAACAGTATCCCAAGGGGCTGGGTCAGACCATTCAAGAGATAAAAGATACTCTGGGCGAGAGCTATGCGCCTTATGAAAAGACTGCGTTTAACGCACTTTTAGAGAATAACCTTTCGGATAATTTGAAAAAAATAAACAAAAAACAGATTGTAATATGCGGAATAGAGTCGCACATCTGTGTTTTGCAGACGGCAATCGCCCTTATGAGCGAAGGATGGGAGGTCTATGTTGTAAAAGACATCATAGCATCCAGAAAAAAATCTGAATTTAAAAGCGCCGTTGAACTTTTAAGACAGGAAGGCGCAAAGATATGTACTCTTGAAATGGTGCTTTTTGCTTGGCTTAAGGGGGCAAAAAATCCTGCTTTCAAAGAGGTGCAGGCACTTATAAAATAAAAAACGATTGGAGGATTGTATGAAAAAGACTTTAACTGTTTCTATGCTTTTTTGCTTTTTGGCACTGAGTGCACCTTGCTTTGCAGGTACCCACGGTGTTGACGGTCATGTAAGCGCCCGCTCGGTCGGTGCAAGCTTGCTGTCTTTAATTATCTGGCCGGGGTTGGGTCAAATTGTTAACGACCAACACGAGGATAAAGTTGTAACTCACGCACTTTTGGGCTTAACGGGTATTTTCAGATTCTGGTCATTCTATGATGCTATAATAGACAGAGACGGCGGCGTTTGGCACAACAGAATTTAGTCTTGATTATATAAATATAAAGCAGTGCAAAATGTGCACTGCTTTTTTATTTTTTAGTCAAGCTGTCTTTTAAAAAGCCACATAGCCCCGCCAAGCGTAATAAGCGCTATTATTATAAGAGGGATTGTATTTGCAGCTACGTCCCAAAATTCCATCCCTTTAAAAAATATTCCTTTGCCTATTATCATATAATATCTGAGCGGATCTATAAGGGTTATATATTGGAAAACTTTTGGCATATCCTCAATCGGAGAGATAAAACCGCTTAAAAGCGATGCGGGAGTCTGAAACGTAAAAGCGCCCAGTATTGCCTGCTGCTGGGTTTTTGAGATGGCGGATATAAAAAGCCCTACCCCTGTTATTGATAAGAGTGCCGCAATTGTACTTATAAAATACAGCAGTATTGAACCTCTAAAGGGCATTTTGAAATAAAAAACGGCAATAAGTGCCATAAAAGCCGAAAGACACATTGCAACCCCCATAGGCGCAATTGTTTTCCCCAGAAGTATCTCAAACGGCGTACAGGGGGATACTATAAGCTGGTCAAATGTCCCGAGTTCCCTTTCTCTTGCGATAGACATAGAGGTCAAAAGCAGGGTTATAACCATAGCAAGCAGTACGACAAGAGAGGCAAGAGTGTAGTATAAATACTCTAAATTAGGGTTGTACCAGCTTCTTATCCGCATATCTATCCGTGATTTTTTGCCTTTTTCAAATTCGCCCGAATATTCGGATATGATATTTGCGGCATAAGAGCCTGCAATGGCTGCGGTGTTTGTTTGTCTGCCGTCTGTTATTACCTGTACATCCGCACTTTTGCCCCTTTTTATATTTGAGGAAAAATCACTGTTTATCTCGAGGGCAATCTGCGCTTTTTGTGTTTCGATGTTTTCTTTTACCTCTTTTTCGTTATTTACAAAAGTAAATTTTCTGAACCATTTTGAGTTTTGAAATCTCGATATAAGTTCTCTTGACTCGTAGCTGTTACATCTGTCTAAAACGGCTACGTCAATGTTTTTTATCTCCATTGTCATCGCATAGGCAAATATAAACAGCTGCATTAACGGAGGAAGAACAATGAGCATGCGGCTTTTCGGGTCGCGCCAGATAATTAAAAATTCTTTTTTAACAAGGGCGGCTATCCTTTTTATCATTACTCCACCCTTGTTTTTATGTTTCCGTAAACAATAAAAGCCGTAATAGTACCCAAAATGAACAGAAAAACCGCATTAAACAAAACAATCTGCCATATTGTGCCCGTTAAAAATTCGCTCTGGATAAAAGTTACAAAGTATTTTGTAGGGATTATTTTTGTAAATTCCTGTAAAATCTGCGGCATGGAGCTTATCGGAAATGTAAGCCCCGACAGCAGAAGCGAGGGTAAAAAGCCTATTGAGAGCGCACTTTGGCTTGCAAGGAACTGGTCTTTAAAATTCGAGGATATAAAAAGCCCTATCCCGAGCGAGGAAAACAAAAACAGCGAACTTACGAAAAACAGTATAAAGTAGCTTCCGCGAAAGGGGATTTTAAATATTGCAACGCACACAAAAACATTAAAAGCCATAGATATCATACCCAAAATAAAATAAGGTATGTATTTGCTTAAAATTATATCCGTTTTTGTAATGTGTGTTGACAAAACAGCCTCCATGGTGCCGCGCTCCCATTCGCGTGCTATTACAAGGGTGGTTAAAAGCATTCCGATAAGTGTCATTGTAATTGCTAAAGAGCCGGGCAGAATAAAGTGGTGGCTGTTTATGTCCTGATTGTACCAGTATCTGATTTGTGCCTCTATCAGGGGCTTTTGACCGTAGTATTTATAAACGCTTTCATTAAACCACTGTCTTATAATGCTTGAGGGGTAGCTCTTTGTGTAGTTTGAAAGGTTAACTTCGGAGCCGTCCGTCACAATCTGCACACTTGCGGTGTTTTTTCTTAAAATATCCTGCATAAAATTATTCGGAATAACAACAAAACCGTTTAGCCTGCCCCTTGTTAAATCCTCGTACATTAATTCTTTGTTGTCGTATACTGCGGCTCTTACAAATTTGCTCGAGTTAAAAGCATTTACAAGGGTAGACAGCTCGGGTGTCATATCTTCAAACTTTAAACCCAGCTTTATTCTTGATGTGTCAAGGTTTACGCCGTACATATAAATTAAAAGCAGCATAAGAGGCATAACAAAAGCAATCATTATACTTGAAGGATCTCTTATTATCTGAAAAAATTCTTTTTTAATAAGCGCGCTAAGCCTGCTCATCCTTTTTTGACCTTTCTATTAAAACGCAAAAAGCCTGCTCCATGGTGTTTACGCCCGCTTTTTCAATCAGATTGGACGGAGTGCCGAGAGCAATCGTTTCTCCTTTAAAAAACAGGCTTATTCTGTCGCAGTATTGCGCCTCATCCATAAAGTGTGTTGTCACCATTGTTGTTACGCCTTTTTTGGAGAGCCCTTTTATATGCGACCAGAACTCCTTTCTTGCAATCGGGTCAACGCCTGACGTGGGTTCATCCAAAAATAAAACAGGCGGCTTGTGCATAATCGCGCAGGCAAGCGAGAGCCTTTGTTTAAAGCCAAGCGACAGCTCTTTTGCATCCTGTTTCAGGTAAGGTCCAAGTTCAAAAACTTCCGTCACTCTTTTTATTTCCTCGTCTTTTTGCCTGCCGCTGAGTCCGTAAATGCTTGCAAAAAAATTAAGGGTGCCAAGAACATCCAAATTGCCGTAAAGAGAAAACTTTTGTGCCATATAACCAATGTAAGAGCGTGCTTTTGAAGGGTTTTTAACAATGTCTGCCCCCATAATTTTTGCGCTGCCCGAGCTTGGTTTTATAAGTCCGCACATCATTTTAAAA
>CASGEP010000039.1 GCA_949300515.1 uncultured bacterium | reverse complement strand
ATGTTTCTGCACATTTGCCGCCTAGATCACATCTTCGATTATTTTTACAATATCAGACTTATCAATATACTCCTTGCCGTTGTTCTCTATCCTGTAATGCGTATTCTGATATAGATTAGCCCACTGCTTTAAAAAGTCGTATATGTCGCTTATGCCAAGGTTATTTTTTTTATCCCGCTTCATCTTTCTGTCTTTATAAAAATCAATTAAATGATTAGTGCGATCTAATAAAAAAGGACCTACGCTGTAGCTGACAGGAAGAATATTCTTATGACATTGAATATATGTGGTATTTAGATTGAAAATTTGATCAATCATTGTTTGGATGTAGTGTATGTGGTTAGATCTTTCAAGAATGATTATTTCCGAGTTATCCGGCAAAAATATGCAGTTGTGAGCATTGGTAGCAGATGTGCAAACTAAACTTTTGCATTGTGAGAGGAGCATAACATAGTCATGCATACTCAATGATTCAGGATAAACTATTTTGTATCCGTTTTTCTTAAAGTCCTCTGCAATAATTTTTTCTCCTAATGCGCGCTTATTTCCAATATGTTTCTTAGAAAAGTATATTTTTTTGTCTATTTTTACATTTTTACAACGCGCTGTTACGTTTTTGCTTATTGTTTTAATAATTTCTTTAAATTTTGGATGACACGTGCTGTTTAAGTAATATGACGGCTCGGGTACAATTACATTTTTAAATCGTGTTGGCTTTTTGATATGTATTAAATTTTCTTCCTTGAGTCCAAAAAGTATTAACAAATCAAGCAATTTTTTGTTTGGGAAATTTGTACTTAATATGAAAGCTGCCTTATATTTTTTATTACCGTTTTCAAGAAAATACCATAATCGATTTAAACTTTCAAACAGAAAATGCCCGAAGTGCCCATGCATGGCTCCGATAAATACAACTTCTTCATTAATATAGTCTATATCATCAACTTTTACATTTGGATTTGCACCGATATACCAATTCTTATATGGATTATGAAAATCTCTGTGTATGCGTGTATTTTTAGATAGTTCAACAAATACATTATCTTTGTTACAAACACCGCCGTATTGATTATCTTCTTCTGTATTTGTATGGGAAAACTCTATTGGATATATAATCCCCTGTTCAACATATTCAACCTGCAAATCATTGTTGTTTATGTATTGATACTCATTGTCTTTATTATGAAGCGATAAAAGATAATCTCCACAGTAGTATTTTGTCGTACCCACCGGCTATACTCCTTTTAAATAATTTCGATTTCAGGCAGCGGAAAAATAAACTTGCCCCCACGCTCAATATACTCTCTTTCGCGCTCTAAGATATTATGTTTAAAGTGCCAAGGAAGCACAAGAAAATAATCCGGTTTCATCGCTTTTGCTTCTTGCTCTGATACAATAGGTATGGCACTGCCCGGAGTATACGAACCGAATTTATCTTTGTTAACTTCAGCAATGCAGGGAATATGAAAAGAAGTAAGACCGCAGAATTGAAGCAAAACATTTCCTTTTGTGGAAGCCCCGTAACCAATAACCTTTTTGCCATCGGCAATAAGATTTTCTATTAGATATCTTAAATTCTCTCTGTGCTTAAAGACTTTACTGCTAAATTCCTGATAGGGTTTCAGCGTGTCAAGTTCCATATCCTTCTCTTGTTTTAACATCCAGTTTATTATAGGCTTATTTTCCTTGTATCCGCTATTTTGTTTTGATGCAGTCACCGCAAAACTACCGCCGTTTATTGAATTAGTTATTACATCAATGACTTTTAAGCCGCATTTTTCCAGCATTGTTTTTATGACACCAAAAGAATAAAATTCCAAATGTTCATGGCAAATTGTATCGTACGATGTTGTTCTTAGCATAGAGGGCATATAACTTTGTTCAAAATGCCAGATACCATCGTCAGAAAGGCATTTGTATATATCGTTAACAAATTTCAGCGGATCTTCAAGATCATAAAACATTGCAATAGAAGTTATTATTTTTGCTTTCCTATCGCCAAATTCTTTTGTAAAGCTTTCTGCATTGAAAAAATCCGGTATTAGCTTGATATCATTTGTGTAATACTGTGCAAACTTCTCACCGGTGGGGTCAATCCCCACCTTTGTACACTTGGTTCTATAAGCTTTTAGTGATGTAGCATCGTTACTGCCTATGTCAATTACCAAATCGCTTTCAGATAAATCAACAAGCCTTTCAAGTGAATTTATCTTTCTTGTCAGGTGTTGTACCATTGAGCTGTTTAATCCCGAGCGATAGCCGTAGTTATCTCCATACATTTCTTCTAAACTGTATGATTGTTTTAGCTGCAATAGTCCGCAGTTGCAGCATAATACAAGGTCGACCGGACCTTTCGTGAGTTGATTGTGTACCTTAGATTTTGGAAATACACCTGTAAGATATTGATCTTTTAGTGATAATATTGCATGTAGCTCCTTACTTTTACAAACCCTGCATTCATTTATTTCGGTGTAATTCATTGTCTCGCTATTTTCCGTAAACTCTCCCAAGTGACCGTTGCGCAAATGTACGCAATCATTTTCCGTATAATAACACAACAATATGTAGATTGCAAGGAGATTGTCGGTATCGACAGCTAATATAATTGTAAAATTATATTAATATTTTTTGATGTATTGTAAATTGCGCTGCAAAAATTGTTTTATATATAGTAAGTGGAAGATAATACGGGTTAGTATAAAATTGAGTTCATTAGATACGCAAAGTATTGAAATAAGCACATTAGGCGGCGTGTATCCTGTGGGCGCTCAGCAGAGCACATTGCAAAATGTCAAGCAGAGCGGATTTTCTTGCCCTCTTAAAAGTGATTCCTTTGAATCGTCATCCGTTAAGGCGGCAAGGCACCCTCTGCTCGGTGCATATGATGATTTTCTGGCGGTTTGTGCGCCAAGAATGCTTGCTTCAAATTATCTTAATGAAGATTATTTGAAAAAGGCGCTCGGTAAAAATCCTAAAATTTCAGATATTCTATATGCCAACGGAATTGTGCCCAAAGTCGAGGTAAGTAATGTCAATGGTAAAAATATCTCGCATTTTATGGAAACATACGACAGGGCAAAAGAACTCGGGGCTTATCTGAATACTGATGATTACCGCGCATTACTTGAGGCAGCCTTATTGCACGATATCGGCAAAGCGTTTATACCTTCGGAAATTTTGAATAAGCCCGGTGCACTGACTGCCGAGGAGAGAAAAATTGTCGATTTGCACTCGCAAATAGGGGCGGAAGTACTTAAAACGTCTAATATAAATCCAAAGGCAATTGAGGCGGTGAGGCTGCACCATATTGAGTACAACAACGCGCAAAAGCAAGGTAATGAAATAGCGCAAATCCTATCTGTTGCGGACGTATACAGTGCATTATCCGATGAGCGCCCATATAAGAGAAAATTTTCGCCCGAGGAAATAAAGTATGTCATGCAAACAGACCCGAAACTAAATCAGGCAATTGTAAAAGATATTTTCAGTCCCGCCCTTGCGGCTTAACTTATGGTGAAGATATAACGCAATAAAAAAGAGAGGTGTCAGGCACCTCTCTTTAGCTAATGTACAAAGCTTTTATTATTCTGTTTTGTCGGGTATTCTCATTGCGTAGAATGATCTCCATACAAAGACGAGAGCCACAATCAAAAGTACAATACCTGCATACGGCGCCACTGCTCTGAATGACTCGTTAATTGCAATTTCCATGGCCAACAAGCCGAACAGTGTTGTAAATTTGATTATCGGGTTCATCGCAACAGATGAAGTATCTTTGAAAGGATCGCCCACAGTATCGCCTACAACGGTTGCATCGTGCAGAGGCGTGCCCTTTTCATCCAAATCAACCTCAACTATTTTCTTTGCATTATCCCAGCAGCCGCCGGCGTTTGCCATAAATACAGCCTGGAACAGGCCGAAAATAGCAATTGCAATCAGGTAGCTGACAAAGAACGAAACCGGTCTGCTGTCAAGCTCTCCCGAACCCATGAATATGGGAGCCGAAATACAAGCAAGAGCAAGTGCAAATGCAAACAGTGCGATAAAGATATTAAACATACCTTTTTGCGCGTACTGTGTACAAATTTTTACAACTTCTTTTGAGTTTTCGACAGGAGATTTAGCAGACTCGCCGTCAAGTTTAATGTGCTGTTTAATATACTCAACCGCTCTGTATGCACCTGTTGTTACAGCCTGCATAGAAGCGCCGGAGAACCAGAATATAACCGCACCGCCGCTTAAAAGACCAAGCAGCGTGTAGGGGTTTAACAGGTTCAAAACAGCTTCAGGCGCAATGCCCAGAGTATCTTTAATTACAAGAATTAAAGAGAATATCATTGTAGTTGCACCAACAACTGCAGTACCAATCAAAACGGGTTTTGAAGTTGCTTTGAATGTGTTTCCTGCGCCGTCGTTTGCTTCAAGATATTTTTTAGCGCTGTCAAAGTCTGCATCAAACTCATATTCATTTTTGATGTTTTCCTTGATGTTAGGAATTTCTTCGATAAGTGATAATTCATAAACGGACTGTGCGTTATCCGTAACGGGTCCGTAGCTGTCAACAGCAATTGTAACAGGTCCCATACCGAGGAAACCGAACGCTACAAGACCAAAAGCAAATACTGATGAGTAAATCATAACATCTTCGGGGATGTATGTACTTGCAAAGTAAGCAAGACCCATCAAAAGTACAATTACCATACCAATCCAGAAACCTGAGAAATTACCCGATACTAAACCGGAGAGGATAGTAAGCGATGAACCGCCTTCTCTTGAAGCCGTAACAACTTCGTTGGTATGAATGGCTTTCGGGCTTGTAAATATTTTTGTAAACTCGGGAATAAGAGCAGCACCGAGAGTACCGCAGCTTATGATGAGTGATAAAATCAACCAGAGGTTGCCGCCAAGCGGTGCAAGCAGGTATTTGCTTACGCCGAATGTCATGGCGATTGATAAAATTGAAGTAATCCAGACAAGATTTGTCAGAGGAGCTTCAAAGTCAAATTTATCTTTGTTAGCAAATAAAACATTGTTTGCAATGTTGTTGATAAAGTAAGCCACAACGGATGTCACAATCATTAAAAATCTCATTGTGAAAATCCATGTAAGCAGCTGAATTTGGTATTCTTGAGCAACACCGAGTAAAATAAAGCTGACAAGCGCAACACCTGTTACACCATATGTTTCAAAGCCGTCAGCAGTAGGTCCGATAGAGTCGCCTGCGTTATCACCCGTACAGTCCGCAATAACACCGGGGTTTCTCGGGTCATCTTCTTTAATTTTAAATTGTATTTTCATTAAGTCAGAGCCTATGTCTGCAATTTTTGTGAAAATACCGCCTGCTACACGAAGCGCTGATGCACCCAGTGATTCACCGATAGCAAAACCGATAAAGCAAGCACCTGCAAGGTGTCCGGGGACAAACAGCAGGATAACAAGCATCATAATAAGTTCAACGCTGACAAGTAAAACACCGATACTCATACCGGCTTTAAGCGGAATGTTCAAGATGTTCAGCGGATTACCTTTAAGTGCCGCAAAAGCGGTTCTTGAATTTGCAAGGGTGTTCATTCTGATTCCAAACCAAGCAACCGTATAGGAGCCCAGTATACCGATTACGGACCATGCCAGAATGATTAATACTTCATTTAGCGACATGTGCTGCAATCCGCCGAAATAGAAACCGATACACACTGCAATCAATACTTCAAGCAGAATAAGAAACTTACCCTGTTGAATTAAATATGTTTTACATGTTTCAAAAATCAAATTTCCAATGTCAGCCATAGACTTATGCACGGGAATTTTTTTGACTTTTAAGTATTCAATTAATCCAAAAATCAAACCGAGCACCGAAATCGCAATACCGATAAGCAACAGTTGATAAGATTTTGGATCTTGGGCTATATTTGGTACGACCAAATCAGCCTCGCCCGCAAATGCGGAGCCTGTCATCAAAAACAGCGAGAGCACAACACCCCACACCATTTTGGATAGACTAAACAGTTTCTTCATACAAACCATTTTTTTTCTCCTTAATCTATATCCATGAAGGAACGCCCCTTCCATCCTCTTAATTGTAATATCAGACTCAACAATTGTAAATAATACATCTATTCTAGTTAAAAAATGCTTGCAAAAAGTTCTATTTTAAGCATTTAGATTGAGTTTCAAGCCAAAGGATATTTTGTCAAACATGTACAAAATATGTTACATTTATTTAAAAATTAACATAAATGTCATGCCGTAAAAAAGCTCCCGCAAGGGAGCTTTTAAAACCTGGGGCGAAAGGATTCGAACCTCTGAAATGGCTGGACCAAAACCAGCTGCCTTACCACTTGGCGACGCCCCAACGGACACTAATATAATATATAATCAATCCGTATTGTCAAGAGTTATGTTTTTTAATTACATCAACTATAGCATTTATAAAGTCATGAGTCATTTCTTCGATGTATTCTTGAGTTGTCAGACCGTTTACCACAATATCCGCCATATCCATTGTGGGGCGAATATATCTGAATGCCGTTTGATTGACGTCATGAAACTGCATATCCGCGGCTTTGCCTATTTTGCCGCGTGAAACGGCGCGTGCGTACCAGCGCTCTTTTATAATTTCAAAAGGTGTGTATACATATATTTTAACGTCCACTATGTCGCGCATGCACTCGTTAAGCACATAAAGACCCTCGTTTAAAATGAGTTTTGCGGGTTTTTTTAAAACCATGTCTTTTTTGCTTTCGCACGTAACAAAGTTATAAAGCGGCGAGCGTATTTCTTTACCCTCTTTAAGTGCAATTAAATGTTCCTTCATAAGTGCGAGATCTATGGCATCGGGTGTATCAAAACTAAAGCCCGACTTAAAGAGTTCTTCGTAGCTTCCCGCTGTTTTCAGTTCTTTTGAAGCATCTTTGTAATAGTCATCACAACAGACTACAGTGTAGACATCATTTGTATCTGACTTAAGGCACGCTTTTGCGGTGTTTTTTACAAGTGTTGTTTTGCCTGACGCAGACTCGCCCGCGATAGACATTAAAAATGTAGAGTTCTTATCTACAAGCGCTTTTCTTGCTATATTAAAGATAAAAGCTTCATTTATCCGTAAAATCAGAGGTTGTTTTTGCTCCCGGTCTTTTGCGATAACTTCCCGTATGTTGTTTAGAATTTTTGCAACATAGGACATTTCAATTATTTTATCTTGGCTGTTTACGCTTGTCATACTATTATTTTACACCAATTTTGCTATTCTTCAAAATTTGTAATTGAGTCGTTGTAGTCCGATGCTTTTTCAAGCAAAAGATATGTCATATATGCACCTGTGGCAACGGCTTTAGGGTCCAGATCGGTATTTTGGGCAATTTCTATTATTGCTGAATTTATCTCCGGATTTACGTCTTTTACGTAATGTATCATCTTTTTTCGCCAGGAATGAATATCAATCATGGCATCTTTTAAGACATTTTCTATAATATTTTCATCAATTATCGGTAGCATTTACTAATTCTACAAAAATAGACTGATAGTGTCAAATAAGTATTTATTTATGTTAAAATCTGATTATGAAAATTTTGGTTGCAATATCGGGCGGAGTCGACTCCGCAGTGGCTGCTCATATGCTTAAATCTCAAGGACATGAGATTGATGGCGCGATGATGAAAATATACGGCGGCGAAATTAAAAATGCCGCATCAGGCTCATGTTACGGGAGTGACAAGTCAGGTGAGATTTCAGATGCCAAAAAAAATTGTGATTTAATTGGCTGCAAATTTCACCTTGTGGATGTTTCCAAGGAGTTTGACGAGCTTGTATTTAAAAAATTTAAAAATGAGTACCTGAGCGCAAGGACGCCTAACCCCTGTGTTTTGTGCAACCCGCTTATTAAATTTGGTGTTTTCCCGAAAAAACTTATGCAAACGGGCATTAAATTTGATAAATTTGCAACGGGACACTATGCAAGGTGCGAGTTTGACCCGGCTTTAAATAAATACAAATTATTGAGGGGTGTAAACCATAAAAAAGACCAGTCATACTTTTTGTATTCTCTTACTCAGGAAAAACTTTCAAAAATACTATTTCCGCTGGGTGCATTTGATAAAGATGATGTGAGAAAATATGCTCTTGAAAATAATATACCTGTTGCAAAAAAGCGCGACAGTCAGGACTTTTACTCGGGTTCTTACGGAGAATTGTTTGATTGCGAGGTAAAAAAAGGAAATATTGTAGACAAATACGGAAATATCCTTGGCGAGCACAGGGGCTTGCATAACTATACCATCGGACAGCGTAAAGGGCTGCTTGTTGCATACAGTGAACCTCTTTATGTTATAGGTTTTGATACTAAAAATAACAATTTGATTGTGTCGGTAAAAGAAGATACTTTTGCGCAAGGTTTGTATGCGGATAATATAAACTGGATTTTAGACAAGCCGACAAAAGCTATTGAGGCACAAATAAAAATACGCTCGTCGCAACAGCCTTTTGACTGCTTGCTGGAGGCTGATAACAAGATGGCAAAAGTAATTTTTAAAACACCGCAGAGTGCTGTTGCCGCAGGTCAAGCAGCAGTTTTTTACGACGGTGATACAGTCCTTGGCGGAGGTACGATAACATCTTCCATAAAATAAGCGCCCATATGCTTAAGGCGCCTATTTTATTTATATTATGCTTTTTATGTTTAAGCATTTTGGAAAATATCATCCAGATCGTCAAATGCAGAGAAGTCAACGCTGTTTACGTCGTCTATTCCGGGGCTGACACTGTCTGAGCGTTGTCGGCTTCCGCCGCCCGATCTGTCGGATCTTGACGGTGATGCGCTAAGGCTTGCATGATCGCTGTCGCCTACGCCTGTTTCATCGCTGCCTGACCAGCTTCCGCCGCCTGTTGACGGTGTGGAAGGTGTCCAGCTTGTGTCATCATCGTTATCGTATGATGGGCTTGAGGATGAACTGTCATCGTCCGAGCCGCTATCCCATGATGGTGT
>CASGEP010000038.1 GCA_949300515.1 uncultured bacterium | reverse complement strand
GATACAAAAGTTGACAACAAAACAATTGATAAATTAAAATATGACCTTGTGCGCGACAACCTTGTAAGTTTTGAGGACATAGAGCGCGCACAGGAGATGGCTTCGGCACAAAACACAAATCTCGGACAGGTTTTAATTTCTTCGTCTATGATAAGCGAAGAAAAACTTTTAAAATTTTTGCAGGACAAACTGCACATCCCCAGTGTAAATCTTGATGATTACGAGATAGACAAAAAATGTCTTAATTTTATCAGCTATCAGGAGGCGCAAAACTACAAAATTCTTCCGCTTTTTTTGATAGAGGACACTCTCTCGGTTGCAATGGCAGATCCGCTCGATTTGTTTGCAATAGATAAAATAATTGAAAGAACGGGCAAAAACATCGACCCTATTATCTCAAGCGAAAAAAGCATAATTAAAAAGATAAACGAATACTATGAAACAAAAGGCAAAGTCGCAGACATCAGCATTGAAAAAAGCAAAAATTTTCATTGGCAGGATGAACTGCACAAAGAGGACTTGAGCGAAGAACACATAAGGGTGCTCTTTAGTGCGATATTAAAACAAGCAATCATTGACAGTGTCCATGAACTCTATTTTGAATCAACAAACGAAGGCTTGAGTGTATTTTTTAAACGCCCCGGCGAAGTTTTTCAAACGGGAACAATACCCGAGCTTTTAATAAATCCCTTTATACAGATTTTAAAAACACTCTGCGGACTGGACCCAAATGTCTATGAAATCCCCCAGCTTGGAAAGTTAAATTTTAATGTTGATAACTGCGAGCTTACGGCAAGCATTTCGGCTTTTCCCACAATTAACGGAGAGCGGATTTCTCTTAAAATTTATCATCCGCCAAAAAGCCTTGCGGAACTTGGCATTTCGCCGGATAAAATTAACACTCTGCAGCTAAATCTAAACAAACCGGGAGTTATTTTAATTTGCGGTTCATCTTTAAGCGGCAAAACACATTTAATATATTCGATTTTATCATCAGGAATTATTCCGAAAAATAAAACCGTAATGTCGCTTGAATCGATAGCAAAATACAAACTCAACAACGTATCTCAGTGCGAGCTGAATGAAAATATAGGTTTTAACCTTGATAAAGCGATGAGGTTTATAGAATTTCAAGGACCCGACATCATATACTTTGAGGGCATTTCAACAAAAGAAGGGCTGGACTTCTTTACATCTCTGACACTTAAAAACAAGACTCTTATAACGGAATTTTTAGCGGATAATATGAGTGATTTAAGGCGGAAGTTTGAATTCAGCGAGTTTTCAATGTTCAAATCGGTAATTTCATGTCTTATTTTTATCCATAACAAAGACAGTATAGAGTTTTTCGGAAAAGAGGAGCTGGAGAAGTATTTGCTATGAACTTTTTTGTAACGGGAACGGATACGGACGTAGGCAAAAGCTACGTGTGCAGATACCTTGCAAAAGAATTCAGCGCGGCAGGCAAAAAAACAGGCTACCTGAAACCCTTTCAAAGCGGATTGGAAGAAGGCATTGACCCCGATGCAAAAAGTGTGGAGAAAACGGCACGGGAAGTAATCACAAAAAGCTCATACATTACAAACACGCCCTGCACCCCGCTTATAAGTTCAAAGATTGCAAATGTCGAGTATAATCTTGAAAAAGTAAAAAAAGACTACGAGCAGCTGAAAGCCCTTTGCGACATAACAATTGTCGAAGGCTCGGGCGGATTGTATGTGCCTGTCAAAAAAAATGTTTTAATAAGCGATGTCATAAAATTTTTAAATTTACCCGCAATTATTGTGGCACGCCCGAATTTAGGCACAATTAACCACACGTTAATGAGTGTAAAATGTGCCAAAAATGACGGCATTGAAGTGCTCGGGATTGTAATTTGCAATTATCCCGATAAAACTTGCGACCCTGCGATAATACACGCAAAAGAAATGATTGAAGATTTTTGCGATGTAAAAGTTCTTGATATCATCCGCAGCGGTCAAAAAGACTTTTCAAACCTCGCACGAAAATTAATTTAATAACCCCCGGGCAGCGGCGCACTCTGGGTTGCGGTGTTATTTGGCAGAGGAGGAGAGTTAACAGGCTCGCTTACCTCAAAGGGTCTTTGCGGGATTGGAACCTGACTGTCTTGCACTGTGTTTGTGTTTGTATCCGTCGTGCTGTAGCTGCCGCCCGTGTTATATTCGGGCTGCTGCATTTGCTCATCGGAAAATCCTTCCTGAATTTCTTCATATTCGATATCATATCCGCTCTGCGAATCGTCCGAGATATCGCCGATTTCTCTCGGTTTAGAGTTGTGCAGATTTTCCATTTCGGGATAATCAAAAACCGAATCCGCAAAATTTGTAGTAGCAACACTCATATAATCAGCCCAGACACGAGCCGGCAGACCACCGCCCGTTATGCCGGGGAGCTTTGTGTTATCATCGTTTCCAAGCCACACGCCCGTTACAATATCCGGCGTATATCCCATAAACCACGCATCATGGTAGTCATCCGTCGTACCCGTTTTTCCCGCTACTGCCTGTGAAATGTTTGCAGCTCTGCCCGTGCCGACCTCTACAACTTTTCTTAACATGTAAGTCATTCCGGCGGCTGTGTCAAAACTTATTACTTTTACAATCTTTGGTCCCGAGTTCTCATAAATTACGACTCCGCGGGAGTTTTCAACTCTTTCAACAGCGTAAGGTTTTACTCTGAAGCCGCCGTTTGCAAAAGCGCCGTACGCAACCACCATATCATAGAGCTTTACACCGTTTGAACCGAGTGCAATTGTTAAATCGTTTTGCAGAGGGGTTGTAATGCCCATCTCGCGCGCGGTCGTAATAACGGCGTCCGCTCCCGTTTTTTGTATAAGTCTGACTGCCGCAACGTTTGAAGAAATTGCAAGCGCTTTCCACAGCGGCATTTTACCGCGGTACTTGCTTGCATAGTTCTTCGGCGACCAATTTTGAAACGAAATCGGGGAATCTTCAATTATATCATCGACTCCTATGCCCTGCTGAAGCGCCGCCGTATAAACAAAGGGCTTAAAAGCCGAGCCGGGGGGTCTTATAGCGTTTACAATTCTGTCATACTGGCTTTGTTCATAGTTTTTACCTCCGACATAAGCGTAAATGCGCCCCGTCGTCGGAGAAAAGGAAAAAAGCGCCATCTGGGTATTATCAGACTTTAGTCCGTATGCGTTTAAGTCATTAACAATTGCATTTTGCGCCGCCTCCTGAGATTTTGAGTCAAGAGTGGTGTATATTTTCAAGCCGCCCTGCGATATTTCCTGTTCTTCAAAACCGAGCTTCTCGAGTTCATTTAAAACAAAATCTATAAAATACGGCGCCTTATTAAAAGAATACAGGCGCGGTTTTGTGCTCAGGTGCAGTTCTTCCTTTTTCGCCGCTTCGTACTGCTCTTTTGTAATGCAGCCCGTTTTATACATCCTTTTTAAAACCTGATTACGCCTGCTGATTGCGGCATCTGGGTTTTGAAAAGGCGAATACGCGCTCGGTGCCTGCGGCAATCCTGCAATGAGCGCCGTTTCGGCAAGAGTCAGTTCGTTCAGTTCTTTATCAAAATATGTCTTTGAAGCACTCAAAACGCCGTAAGTACCCGAACCCAGATAAACGGAATTCAGATACAACTCGAGAATTTCGTTTTTAGAGATTGTTTTTTCAATCCTGTGCGCAATTATAAGCTCTTTAATTTTCCTGTCAAAAGTTCTCTCATTTGACAGGAACAAAATACGCGCAAGCTGTTGGGTGATTGTACTTGCGCCCTGTTTCAGCGAGCCTGCTTTTATGTTTGCAAATACCGAGCGCACAAGACCAAAAGTGTCAAAACCCCTGTGCTTATAAAAGTTTTTATCCTCGGTCGAGATAACGGCATTTTTTAAATCTGCAGGAATGTCCTCAATTGAGACTTTTTCAAATCTAAATACCGTAAAAGTTTTTATAACTTCGCCGTCAAGCGAGTAAATGCTTGTAACGGGGTTTGGCTTTATATCGTCAAAGTTCGAAATCGGAGGCAGTGAAGCCAGATAAAGATTAAACGCAGCAATTGCAGCCAAAAAAGCAGATAACATCATCATTACAAAGTAAAGAAAAATGTTTCTTTTTTTAACTCCTCGTTTTTTCGTTTGTCTGCGTGTATTTCTAGCCATGACAATATTTTATAAGAAATATACAAGAATGCAAATTATTACAAAAGGGCGCAAAAAGTTAACATTTAACAAATAAATGCCCGAATTTTACCCCTGCAAACAGGTGCCGCACAAGTTGAATTTAAGCGGTTAAAAAACCCGCCGATATGTACGGCGGGCTTTTGCGAGATGTTATTTAAAACTAAAATTCAAGACCGCCTTCGCGTGCAGCATCGGCAAGAGCCGCAACTCTGCCGTGGAATAAAAATCCGCCTCTGTCAAACACTACACCTTTAATGCCTTTTTCAAGAGCTTTTTTAGCGAGGTCGGCACCGACAACTTTTGCAGATTCAATGTTGCCGCCATGTTTAAGTCCCAGTTCCTTAACTTTAGAGGAAGAAGAAACGAGGGTCACGCCTTTTGTGTCATCAATAATTTGTGCGTATATATGTTTAATAGAGCGATAAACAGCCAATCTGGGGTATTCGGATGTACCTTGGATTTTAAGTCTTACGCGTCTGTGTCTTTTTTGAGTTTGTTCTTTTCTGTTTACTTGTTTAATCATCTTATTATCCTTTCACCAAAACCGATGTCTTAATTAAGCTCGGTTTATACTGGCTTTAACTACTTCTTACCTGCTTTACCGGCTTTTCTTCTTACAAATTCGCCTTCATAGCGTATACCTTTGCCTTTGTAAACTTCCGGTGGACGTTTTGAGCGAATTTGAGCTGCAACATCGCCCACCATTTGTTTGTTGGAACCGGTAACGGTTATTTTTGTATTTGCTTCAACGGCAATTTTGATACCCTGAGGCGGTTCAATAACAATCGGGTGAGAATAACCGAGCTGCAAGTTGATTGCACTGCCCTGCATTTGCGCCCTGTAACCCACACCCTGGATTTCAAGTTTTTTTGTAAAGCCGTCTTTGACGCCCGTTACAACATTTTGGACAAGAGTTCTTGAAAGTCCGTGCAGCGAGCGGGATTTTCTGTCATCGTTTTTTCTTGTTAATATAATTTCTTTACCGTCGATTTTTACTTCAATTTCTTCTCTGATTTGAACGGATTCATTACCCATGGGACCTTTTGCGCTTACAAGATTGTTTTCAATCTTAACTTCAACGCCGTCGGGGATATGAACCGGTAATTTTCCTATTCTGGACATTATTTTCTCCTTTTGCAACTATGCGGGAACGCTTCGCTGTAATTACAACAAATCAACCCATAAATGTAACATTACTTACTACCAAACATAGCAAAGAACTTCGCCGCCGAGGTTTTGAGCGCGGGCAGCTTTGTCTGTCATCAAGCCTTTGCTTGTTGAGATAACCGCAATACCCATACCGTCAAAAACTCTCGGGAGATTTTTTGCTTTTGAATAGGTCCTGAGACCCGGGGTAGAAACTCGTTTTAAATTTGTAATAACCGGCTTTTTATTGAAATATTTAAGAGTAACATCTATTACCTTAAAGCCGTTTTCTTCTTTTATTTCGTAGTCTTCAACATACCCTTCTTCTTTAAGAAGCTTAATAAGTTCAACTTTTAACTTTGAAGCGGGGATCGAAACACTGGAGTGATTAACCTGATTAGCATTTCTAATGCGTGTGAGTGCATCTGCGATAGGATCTGTAACTGTCATTTTTATTTCCTTCCTACTTGCAAGCATATCTTGCAGTTTAGTGATACTCTTGCGCCTGATTGCGCAGGGATTATAATATAACAAAGGCACAACTAAATCAAGTCGTGCCAAAACTTTCTACCATGAAGATTTTGTTACACCCGGAAGCAAACCGCGGTGAGCAAACTGTCTGAGGCAGATTCTGCAAAGACCGAAGTCTCTGTGAAAACCATGCGGCCTGCCGCAGATAGAACAACGATTGTGAAGTCTTACTTTAGGATATTTACCCTTAGCAGCAAGTATTTCTCTTGTTCTTTCTTTGTTTATCATTGCTTTTTTAGCCATTTTGTTTATTTCTCCTGTTGTTTACTTATTTTTTAAACGGCATACCTAAAGCTGCAAGCAAGCTTCTTGCTTCTTCGTCAGTAGTAGCTGTCGTAATAATTGAAATATTCATACCTTTAACAATATCAACTTCTTCGTAGTGAATTTCAGGAAAAAGTGATTGTTCCTTTAAACCGAAAGTGTAGTTGCCGCGGCCGTCGAAAGAATTTTTAGAAACGCCTCTGAAGTCACGGATTCTGGGAAGTACTACGCAGATTAACTTTTGAAGAAAGTCGTACATTCTCTCGCCACGCAAAGTAACCATTGAACCGACCGGCATACCTTCTCTTAATTTAAAAGCTGAAATTGATTTTTTAGCCTTTGTAACAACCGCTTTTTGACCCGCGATTTTTGTCAGCTGATTAACAATAGACTCTGCAAGCTTTGAGTTGTGGCAAGCTTCGCCGACACCCATGTTAATAACAATTTTGTTCAATTTCGGAATTTGAAGGTCGTTTGCATACTTAAATTCTTCTTTTAATTTTGCGCGAACTTCGTTATTATATTTGTCTTTCAGGTTTTTTGTAACAGTTTTAGTCATTTTATTATCCTTATCTTAGCCTTTGAGGTTTTGCTTGCGCCTGTTAAACCTCAATGCCCCGCCAAGTGCGGTTACTATATATCAATTACTTCGTTGCATTTTTTGCAAACACGAACTTTTTTACCGTCTTTTATTTCGTGCTTAATTCTTGTTGCTTTTTCGCAAGAGGGGCAAACAACCATTACTTTTGAAGCATTCAGAGGAGCTTCCATTTTGTTTAAACCGCCTTGAATACCTGCCATCGGGTTAGCTTTTTGTGCTTTTGTAACGATGTTAACACCTTCAACAAGAACGGTACCGTCTTTTGTAATAACTTCTTTGACGTTGCCCGTTTTGCCTTTGTCTTTTCCTGATGTAACTACAACTCTGTCACCTACTTTTGTGTGAATTGAAGTTTTATTGTCTGAATTGGTTTTTGACATTTTAATATTTCCTATAGTTTTATTACTGTTAAATTACTTCCGGAGCGAGGGAAACTATCTTCATATAGTTCTTTTCTCTCAACTCTCTTGCAACCGGTCCGAAAACACGCGTGCCTCTGGGGTTGCCGTCTTTGTTTATAATTACTGCAGCGTTGTCATCAAAACGGATAACAGAACCGTCGTTTCGTTTAATATCCGCTTTTGTTCTGACAATAACCGCACTTACGACATCAGACTTTTTAACCGCCATATTCGGAGTGGCAACTTTCACCGTTGCAACAACGACATCGCCGACTGATGCATATTTTTTATTTGAGCTGCCCATAACGCGGATTACCAAAAGTTCTTTTGCGCCTGTGTTATCTGCAACCTGTAATCTGGTTTCTTGTTGTATCATCTTTATTTACCTTATTATTAATTACTGCCCTTTTAGTTTTAAGTTTTACTTAGCTTCTTCAACAATTTTATCAAGTACGAAACGAACGGATGAGGAGAGAGGTCTTGATTCAACAATAGACACTACATCGCCGACTTTTGAAGTATTGTTTTCGTCATGCACTTTATAATTTTTTGTGAAAATCATAGCTTTTTTATATTTTTTATGAGTTTTGTGTTCGGCAACCTGAACAACAACCGTTTTGTCCATTTTGTCGCTTACAACAGTACCTTGTTTAACTTTCTTGGGCATTTCTATATTCCTTTGTTATTATTTAACCTATACATTTAGTTCTTTTTGTCTTAAAACAGTTTTCAATCTTGCGATAAGACGTTTTGTTTGTCTGATTTGCGCAGGATTTTCAAGCTGATTCATTTTATTGTGTTTCATTCTCAAAGTAAACAATTCTTTTTTTGAATTAAGAATCAGTTCTTTTAGTTCAGAAACGGATTTTTCTTTTATTTCCTGAAGTTTCATAACATTTCACCTATTTTTCTACCACTCTTACTTTGATTGGCAACTTTTGTGCAGCAAGTGTAAGGGCTTTGATTGCATCTTCTCTTACCGAATATTCAATTTCAAACAGCATTCTGCCGGGTTTAACAACGGCTACCCAATACTCGGGGTTACCTTTACCTTTGCCCATACGAGTTTCAGCAGGTTTCGCCGTAATAGGTTTATCGGGGAATATCTTAATCCAAACATTCCCGCCACGCTTGATTTGTCTCGTCATTGCACGACGCGCCGCTTCTATTTGTCTGCTTGTAATCCAAGCCGGCTCAAGAGACTGCAATCCGTATCTACCAAATTCAATAGTTGTGCCTCTTGTTTCGGTCCCTTTCATATTGCCTTTCATTTTTTTTCTGAATTTTGTTTTTTTAGGCATTAACATTTTGATTTGCTCCTATTTATTAAAAGACCTAGGCTTCTACCTTGTCTTGTTGTCCTTCTTCATTGCGTTTTCTTCTTGATGTAAAACGCGCGTTATCTTTATTTGTTGCTTTTTTAGTTTTAACGTTTTGGTCGGCTTTTTCGCCCGGCATTAGGTCGCCTTTGAATACCCAGACTTTTACGCCGATTTTACCCATTACCGTATCGGCTTCCGCAAAACCGTACTGAACATCAGCTCTTAGTGTCTGCAGAGGAATTCTGCCTTCTTTTGCCCACTCGGAGCGCGCGATTTCCGCACCGCCCAGACGACCGGAAACCATAACTTTGATACCTTGGACGCCTGCGCGCATTGTTCTTTGCATTGCCTGTTTCATGGCACGTCTGAACGCTATACGTTTTTCAAGCTGAAGCGCAATATTTTCCGCAACCAGCTGTGCATCAACATCTATTCTTGCAACTTCTACAACGTCAATTGACACATTTTTGCTGTTAATTAGCTTTTGAACGGCTACTCTTAAGTCGTCTATACCTTGACCGCCTCTGCCCACAACAATACCGGGTTTAGCTGTAACAACAGTAATGTTAACATTTTGCGCTTTTCTTGCAATATTTATTCTTGATACACCTGCTGTGTACAATTTTTTCTTAACAAATTTTCTGATTTTAGCATCTTCTGCAATAAATTCAGCATATTTCTTTTTATTTGCGAACCATGTACTAACCCACGGTTCAATTATTCCGATTCTAAATCCGGTTGGATGTGTCTTTTGTCCCAAAGTTCTTCTCCTAGTTTCTTGTTAACTTAACTGTTAAATGTGATGTTCTTTTAAA
>CASGEP010000037.1:18814-21308 GCA_949300515.1 uncultured bacterium | reverse complement strand
AATTTAATAAATATGTTTTTCATTTCTTGAGTTAAAATTGTATTATATTCACCCTGTTTTGTATATTTGTAATTAGGAAGTAATGCTTTGCAATCTTCATTATTTTCATATGCCCAAATCCATCGATGAAGTGTGCCGATTGAAATACTACCAATAAATTTATATATTTTAGGTAAATACATTCCACTATTGTATAAATCTAAAAATATTGAATCGGCTTCTTTTTTAGTTTTGTATTTAGCTCTCATATTCCAAAGAGCTTTTACAATATCTACTCTAGCAAGTGCCGTTAATTTTGCGCTCTCTGTTATGAAGTTTTTATTGTTGATATTATTAATCGGAACTAATGCAGTACAATTTGATTGAGTTGCTTCTTTGATTAATTCGTCTTGGAGCTTCTTTTGAACATCTTGTTCTAGTGATGAGTATAATATCTCGTATGATTTACCTCCAAAAACTTTAACAACACGTGCTATATATTTACCTTTTTGAATTGCTAATCTTAATGAACGGTTGCTTTTTAACCCTTTTAATTCTGCTATTTTATTAATAGGGACGAACGAGTTAAAAGTGGTGCTTGCACCAACTTTTTCGACGAGTGAGGAGCTAAAAGCTTTGCTTATATCTATATATTCTTCGTTTTTCATCGCAGACACACATTAGCTCGTACTATAGAAAATGTAAAGTTACATTTAATACAAGATTGTCACATTAGCTTATCGCAAAGATACTTTCAGAGAAAAATCTAATTAGATGTAGCAAAATTAATGGATAAAAATTGTTTGCTCACAACGTTTAAAAAACAGTACGCGAGACAAATTCCCATTAATTTTTAATTAAAATATTAAGTGATAGATAAAGATTTAAAAAAGCCAAAACTTAAAGTTTGTACGTGAGAAAAAATCAAAATCTTCAAATCTGGTGAAAATTGTACAGAATCAAAATTTAAAAATTGTGTTCACGAGTGAAATATTCAGATTTTAGAAGAGTTTTCTATCAAAAGAAAGTAGGTGAAAATGACAAAATTGTATGTAGGAATTGATGTAGCAAAAGACAAGTTTGATGTTAGCTACACCGTTGATGGCCAGAATATCTTTGGATATTCAACATTTGCAAATGAAAAAAAGGGTATCAAAAAGTTTTTTAAACAAGCAGAAAGTATTTTAAAGAAACAAAACCTTCAAGATATTCATTTTTGCATGGAAGCAACAGGAATTTACCACTGCGAGCTTTGTGAATATCTGCAAAATTCGGCTCATATCGTTAGCGTGGTAAATCCAGTACGAACAAAAGCGTTCTCTAAGAGTCTTCAGTTAAGAACAAAGAACGATAAAGTCGATAGTCAAATGATAGTATACTACGCTTATTTACACAATCCACCCAAAACTCCAAAACTTCCAGATACAATAAAGAAATTTAGAAGTTTGGTGCGCTACAAAGAAACTCTTGTTGAATCAAGAACTCAAGAAATAGCAAGATTAAAATCCTCATTAGATTCGGATGTAAAGCAACTAATCAATAAAAAAATTCTTTTTATCGAAAAACAAACAAGAGAAACAATAGCTAAAATACAAAATTTAATTAAAGAAAACGAGTTTCTAAATACTCAAATGAAGCTATTAACATCTGTTGATTGTGTAGGTGAGCGTGTTGCTTGGGTAATACTTGCAGAGTTTAAATTCGAGGATATTGAAAGTATTTCTCCAAAAGCAATGGTAGCACACGCAGGGTTATCTCCAAGGGAACATTCATCTGGTTCTTGTGTTAAAGGGCGTTCGCACATATCAAGAATGGGGAATGCTAGTTTAAGAAAAATATTATTTTTACCGGCACTAGGTTGTGTTAAAAATTCTAATTACTTTAGTAACTTTTACTTACATTTAGTTGAAAGAGGTAAACCCAAAAAAGTTGCAATAACAGCGGTCATGCGAAAAATATTATTAATTTCAATGGGAGTTTTAAAAAATCAGGTACCATTTGATCCTAATTGGGCAGAAAAAGTTAGAGAAGAATACAACGCTAAGTTAAAAGTTGCTTAGAAGTAATTACAAAAATATCGGCGTAACTTAGGTTACGTCAAGTTTGTAGTGTCAAAACAGACTCAATTAATATACACTACCCCAAAAAATAAATGCTTGACTTTTTCAACAGAATCTCGGAATTAAATGTATTGGAACATCACTTCCGAGCTTTGTGTTGTATTTGTATCAATTAACATATTTTATTCAAATTGATATATTTTTAATTTTAATAATTTTAGAAATTTCCAAAACCTTGTGTTAAATTTTCTGAAATTTAATGTTAATTTTTTAGTTTCTTGCACAACTGGACCTTACCAAAATAATCAAACTAAGCGTACACTTCAAAAACAGTGCTAAACTCAGCTATATCAAGGAAAAATCAAACTATCCGTACAGTCCGAAAAAAGTCCATTTCGGCAGTTTGATTTTTTTGGTAAACTTAATTTTCCGACCTGAAAACGCCCTCGCAGAGC
>CASGEP010000037.1:0-18773 GCA_949300515.1 uncultured bacterium | reverse complement strand
TTGGAAAACATAATTTTCCGACCTGAAAACGCCCTCGCAGAGCGGGCTCTCCAAAATAATCAAAGTATCCGTACAAATCAAACTGGTCGTTTAATTACAACATTTATTGCTTTTTTGTTAAAGTCTTAACTTGGATATATAATTCCTTTTATTTTAAAATACATTACCCCTTTTGTAATTGCTAATATTCTTGTTTATATACCTTCGTACACAATCGGTAAATATAATATAGCAAATACTACAAAAGGCACCCGAAGGTGCCGATTATTATAAATGGCGGGGACGACGGGTATCGAACCCGCGACCTCTTGCGTGACAGGCAAGCACTCTAACCAGCTGAGCTACGCCCCCAAACCATTGTGTATTCAATTTTCAAAGATGTTGGGAACGCTCAGCCGGTTATCTTTGCGGACAAGCCGCTTGCCTCGGCGGAGCCTCGTCAATTGAGCTACGCCCCCAAACCATTATAGTTAATTATAACAAAATGTGCAAATAAAGCAAGTCAAAAACTATTCGGCAGCGTAAACACTGACTTGTTTTCTTGTTCTTCTGTAGGGTTCAAACTTCACCACACCGTCTATTAATGCAAAAAGTGTATCGTCAGAACCTCTGCCGACATTAACGCCGGGGTGAATTTTTGTACCGCGCTGTCTTACAAGAATATTGCCTGCAAGCACATTTTCATTGGCGAATTTTTTAACGCCTAATCTCTTACTTTCGCTGTCGCGTCCGTTTTTTGATGAACCTACGCCCTTCTTATGTGCCATTATTCTTCTCCTTCAGCTTCAGCAGCTTTTGTTTTGCCTGCTTTTGTATTGATTTTGTTAATCATTACTCTTGTAAATTGTTGTCTGTGACCTTGTTTTTTTCTGTACCCTTTTTTGGGACGTTGTTTGTAAACAATCACTTTTTTTGCTTTATCGTGTTTAACAATAGTGCCGTCAACCGTTGCATTTTCAACATACGGCTGACCTACTTTTGATTTTTTGCCGTTTACCAGCATAACAACTTTGTCAAATACAACTTTGGAATCGGCTTGAGCATCTAAAAGCTCGATATCTGTATATTTGCCTTCTTCCAGTTTGTACTGTTTTCCGCCTGTTTCGACTATAGCGTACATCTTCTGTCCTTTCATTTTAAGGGGTCGCAGCGAAAACGCATTTAGACGCGACCAACCTGTCTGCAACAAATAATATAACCTGAACAAAAACGGGTGTCAAGATGTTTGAAATTTTTCGCAAAACCCTTCCTTTAGCGCACAGATAAGCTCTTTCTGTGTCAAATACGGATTAATTTCATTTAACAGAGCGATTGAGCTCCTGTCCGCTTTTTGTTTGAAAATCTTCTCCACCAAATCAAAATCCAAATCATACAAAATTGACCCGTGCTGCAAAAGATAACCTCTTGATCGAAACTGCGCCGAGCCGATTAATTTTTTACCCTTATAACAAACATCTGCGCCGCATGAAATATTCATACAATAGCGCATGTTTCCTTTGTGCTCGCCCGCATAATCCAATTCAATTCCGAGCTTTTTAAAACCGGAAATTAACGCGTCCGAGATATCTTTATACGACTCAATTACACTCTGCCCTCTTTTAACGGGCGACACAAAGCAGTAAGTAAGCTCTCTGTCGTGCAAAAGCGCTCTGCCGCCTGTCGGACGCCTTACAATATCAATTCCCAAATCGCCGTAAAAATCTTCAAAAGGCTGGTTTTTCCCGAGGCTTATACACTTTGGCGACCAGTTGTAAAATCTTACATATGCATCTTTTGTCTGATTTGAAATCGCACTCTCGAGCATATTGAGGTCAAGCTCCATATTGAGCTTTCCCGAGTTTACAATGTTACAATCGTTATTTATAAAATTGACATTCACAAAAATAATCATATCATGTAAATATGAGGATGATTCAAAAATTAAAAGCATTAGAAAAAGCGGTAGTATTTTTAAGATGGGCAACAGATGCCGAGTTTGGCAAAATCAAGTACGTTGGCGACGATTTTATCGAATTCGATATTCTGGATATGGACACCATGGAATACAGTGAAACCGTGCTTATCAACTCTCAGTTAATTCTTGAGGTTATGATAAGCGGTTTTGAAATCGCGCGCGTTATTGCCGAAATGTCCGCTAAAATTACCGTTCATGATCTGGATAGTCAGCTTTAAGCATTTTCAACTCAAAAGTAATTTCGCCCTTGCCGCGTTTTGTGCAAACGGTTGATTTTATACGCCGTGCCAGTCTTTTTACGATGGCCAAACCCATGCCAAAAGACAGGGCGGGTTCTGTTCGGGTGTCTGATAAAAGGTTTGAAATCTTAAAAATAAAGTTTTTTTCATTATCAAAAAATTTTATTTTAATATCACTTCCATACGGCGCGTATTTAATCGCATTTGAGAGCAAATTTGAAACAATGCGCTCAAAAACGGCTCTGGATGTGCACACTTTTAAACAGGTTTGCATGTCAAAATCAACCTTTAAGGCTTTTTGCCTTAAAAGCGGGTCATAGAGCAAAAGCTCATTTTTTATAAGTTCATAAGGGTTAGTATATTTAAAATCAAGGGTTTTAAATCCGTCTTTAAAACTGTACAAAGTAAGAAAATCTTGTATGGTAGTTAATACATTAAGATTAACCGTATAAATTTCATTCTCAAGCTCGGTTCTTTTAGTGCCGTCCAGAACGAACTTCACCCCGAGCATCGGACTTTTTATGTCATGTAAAATTTGTGAAAATATTTCTTCGTTTTGGTCTTTTTGCTTTTGGAGTTTTTTGTGCCTGTTCAAAATACACTCGAGAGAATTTTTAAAAGTTTGCAGTTTCCGGCACTTTGAACCCTTGCACTCAAGCAGCTGCAAATACTCATCTATCAGATTTTCATAAAACTCAAAATCAAAATTTTTGCTGTCTAAACCTTGTTTGAAGGCATTATAAAAATCATTTTCCATACTAATAAGAATTTCAAAAAAACGTATTTTTTAAATTACACTCCTTGGTAATTTTACAAGCCCTTTACTTTAATTTCTCAGCACGTACAATTAGAATAGCTGACATTTTTTCAAGGGAGTGTAAATGATAGAATTTAACTATAGAAACGTGAGCGCAGATATTTTGGGAGAGGACAGAGGTCTTAACCTTGAGGCTGCTTTTAGCGAATACGAAAATAAAATCAGCAACATTATCCTTGATTTGAATTTAAGAAAGGATAAACCGGGACAGTGGCTGCAGTGGATGAATTTGGGCTACAATGAAGAGACTGTCTGGTATGTAAAAGAATACGCCGCAATGGTAGAGGGCAGGTTTGATAATGTCCTTGTGCTCGGCATAGGCGGAAGCGCACTGGGCTCTATTGCAATGTGCGAGGCGCTTTTAAAACCGTATTGGAATTTACTTTCAAAAGAAGAACGCGGCGGCTTGCCGAGGATTTTCTTTCTTGACAACATCGACCCCGACCAGATAAATGCACTGCTCGATATGCTTGATTTAAAGCGCACCCTTGTAAATGTCATTACAAAATCGGGCTCGACCGCTGAAACCATGTCACAGTTTATGATAATTAAAGACAGAATGCAAAATCTTTTGGGCGATGATTACAGGAAAAATTTTGTCGCAACAACGGATAAGCAATCAGGCATTTTAAGACAAATTGCAAACGAAGAAGGCTATAAAACTTTTGTCGTGCCCGATGACGTCGGGGGAAGATTTTCCGTATTTTCAGCAGTCGGACTTGTGCCTATGGCGCTTGTCGGCATAGATATAGATGAAATTATAGAAGGCGTTAAAGTAATGGATTTAACGCTCAAGAATACCGATATAAGAAAGAATATTGCCGCGCAAAACGCCTTAATTCACTATCTTATGGACACTCAAAAAGGCAACTATATCTCTGTTATGATGCCTTATTCAAGCCGCATGAGATATGTCGCCGACTGGTATGTTCAGCTCTGGGCAGAGTCTTTGGGAAAAGAATTTGACAGAAACGGCAACAAGGTAAACATAGGTCCCACACCGATTAAAGCGCTTGGTGCAACGGATCAGCACTCGCAAATTCAACTCTATAACGAAGGTAAAAACGACAAAATAATCACATTTATCCGTGTTAAAGATTTTGATACCACGCTTGAAATCCCAAGAATATTTGAATACACGGGTATCGGATATTTGGGTGGAAACACCATAAATAACCTAATCAACGCGGAAGCGGACTCCACGGCTGTGTCGCTCACTGACTTCAGACGTCCGAATTTAACAATTACCCTGCCGAAAGTTGACGCAAGAAGCCTTGCACAGCTGTTTTACATGCTTGAGGTGCAAACGGCAATTATCGGCGAACTTTATAACATCAATGCCTTTGACCAGCCGGGTGTAGAGCAGGCAAAAAATTACACATACGCGCTTATGGGCCGTGCAGGTTATGAAGAATCAAAAGAGGAATTAACCGTAAAAATCAACCGTTAGTCACGCTTTGGCATGGGCATTGTTTTTAAATGTGCCGTTAGGTCTATGGTTTGCGGTTCTTTTTTACTTATTTGAAATTCCGCTTTTTTGGATTTTGCAATTGAGCCTTCGTCTACAACGGTGCTTACAAGGGTGCATTTTCCCTCTTTTGTCTTTAAAAGCGACAGGTAGTATTTTTTAAGACCGTCGTTTGTAAATTTATATTCGGCAATTTTCTGCATTTCATCACCGTTTGGAAAAATGCTGTATGCGCAGGAATACGGCGTGCAGCCTTTCTTAAAACCGAGAGCACTTACTGTCCCGTTTTTGCTGTTATAAATGCTGTAATATTCTACTTTATCGCCGTATAATTCTTGCAAATTTTCAAGCGCTTTTGCCGCATTTTGTCTTGCGATTTCATTATTTTGAATAAATTGTTTTATTCTTTGGATTGGTTTTATGGACATTGAACCTCCTTGCAATTGTTACCAACCCTCGTAAAAAACAACTGAAAATTATTTTTTGCCACTGCCAAAAAGACACCAGGTAGAGGCGCGGTTAATTTCAACGTTTATGAAATCGCCGATTTTTGCATAATCCGAGTCAAAGTGAACAACTTTATTATTTCTTGTGCGCCCTTCAAATTTTCCGTTATTAAAAGATTCAACAAGGACTTCCATTGTTTTGCCGATATATTTTTTGTTAGATTTTAATGACATTTCTTTTACTTTATTGTTTAAAATTGCAAGGCGTTCTTTTTTCTCATCCTCATTGATAAATTTATCCATCCACTTTGCGGCGGGAGTATTCGGGCGCGGCGAATAGGCGGCTGTATTTGAATAATCAAGTTGAAATTCATCAAATGCGCTCAGTGTCATTTCAAATTCTTCGCGCGTTTCGGAGGGAAATCCGGCAATAAAATCCGAGGTTATGGTTACGTCTTCTATGTTATCTCTTATTTTTTTAACTATCTCACCGTAAGTTTTCCTGTCATAGCGCCTGTTCATTGCCTTTAAAACTCTGTCCGAGCCGCTTTGCATGGGGATATGAAAGCATTCGCAGATTTTTTTTGAATTTTTCACCGTTTCAATCAACTCATCCGTAATATCCGTAGGATATGATGTTGTAAAACGTATTCTAAAATCACCCTCAAGCGCATCTATTTCGCGCAGCAAATACGCAAGCGTAGGTTTGTTAACTAAATCCTTGCCGTAGCTGTCAACATTTTGACCAAGCAGGGTAATTTCTCTAAAACCTTGTTTTAAAATATTTTTTGCCTCATTAATTATAACCTCAGGCTCTCTTGAACGTTCACGCCCGCGAGTATATGGTACAACACAATAAGAGCAAAAATTGTTGCAACCTTCAATTATAGGCAGCCAAGCATTTAAACCTTTTGTGCGTATTATGTTAAAAATATCTTCTTTTACTGGAATGTCACGAACAGCACAAATTCTGGAGTTAAAATTTATTAGTTTTGGCAACTCGTATATATTTTGTGTACCAAAAACCAAATCAAGATAAGGAAAGCGCTTTAAAAGTTTTTCGCCTTCTTGTTGTGCAACGCAGCCGCAAATGCCTATCTTTAAAGGCTTTTCCTTTTTCATTTTGCCCCAGACTCCAAGCTTAGAATAGGCTTTGTCTTCCGAAAGTTGTCTTATGGAGCAGGTATTTACAATACAAAAATCTGCCTCATTCTCATCATTAGTCGGTATATAACCAAAATGCGACAGTATTCCTAAGATTCTCTCGCTGTCAGACTTATTCATCTGACAGCCAAGTGTTTCTATATATACCTTTTTATCAGTGTCGGACATTATACTATTTTTGAACCCTCAACAAGGTTATCTACCTTTTCAATTCTTTCTTTCAGTGCGCCGTGCGGTTTGTAGTACGGTTCAACAGTCATAATTTTTGCGGCAATGTCGGGATAATAGTATATAAACCTCAATTCGCTGTCAGTAAGCGGTTTTTGGGTGTGCACGTTTGCATAGCGGACAAGCTCCAGAATGTTTCTCGCTTCGTCCTCGTCGTTAAACTCAAGTTCAAGGTTCTGATACACGTTTCTAAAACCTTTGATACCCGAATACTCGCCCACTGTTATCATTCTTCCCGTTTCAATTATTTCGGGCTCACCCTTGCCGAGTTCTTCAAAGTCGTAAAGCTCGTAGTTTCGTCTGTCTTTCAGTGCGCCGTCGGCATGTATTCCGCTTTCATGGGCAAAAGCATTGTCGCCCACTGCAACCTGATTTACGGGAATGGGCACGCCAAAAGCGTAGGATGTGTATTTTGCAAGGCGCCATGCTTTTGAAATATCAATTTGCGGATCAAGCATATATTTACCCTTAAATCCGCTTGATTTTCCAATAGCAAGTATGCAGGATACCAAGTCCGCATTTCCCGCGCGCTCACCCATACCGTTTATGGCGGTGTTTATCCATGCATCAACCCCTGCATCAATTGCGGCTTTTGCACCCATAACGGAACATGCCGTTGCCATGCCCAAATCATTGTGAAAATGCATTTCAACATCCATTTGTGTTTCTTTTGCAATTTGAAATATTCTCTCGTAAGCCGTTTGAGGATCGTCATATCCGAGAGTATCGCAATATCTGAAGCGCGCAGCACCGTATCTTTTGCACTCTTTTGCATATTCAATAAGGTAGTCAAGTTCGCTTCTTGAGGCATCTTCGGCATTTACGCCTATTACTTTTGCACCCTGCGAAATGGCTTCGTTTATCGCCTGACAGGTTTGCTCAAGTATTTGTTTTTTATTTTTCTTTCCCTGATATTTTCCCGTTATCATCTGCTCCGAGGTTGATTGCGACAGATTTACATATTTAAGCTTCTGAACATTTTCAAAACCTTTTCTCACGTCGCCTGCAACAGCTCTCATCCAGCCCGAGAGTTTTGTTTTGTTGATTAGCCCGCGCTCAATAAGCTGCAAATTGCCGTTCAGATAATTAATTTCGTGTTCCGTTGTCGGGAAACCAAACTCGGATTGATTTATGCCCATTTCGTTAAGCATAATGTTTATAATTGTTTTTTGAAGCTTTGCAAGCCCGAGTCTTGAAGTTTGTACACCGTCGCGATTTGTAACATCAACAATTTTTATATAATTCAAAGCAGCCTTCCTTATTATTAACATTTGTAAATTTTTTTATTAATGACTAAATTTTCAAGCAACTAATTGCATTCAACGACATTAACATACTATAATATATATAAAAAGTTAGTATTTTGCAAATACTTGGAAGGAAGGTAAAATGGATATCAATGCTAACAGATATGCAAAAATCGAGAAAATACCATATTATACGACCAAAATGAGCAAAACTGCAAACAACATTGAACAGCTTGCAAATATGTCGGATACGCAAATAGTGCTCTCAAGTATGGCAAAATCAGAACAAGACGCCAAAAAAAGCCTTGCAGGAAGATTAAGTAAGGTAATCACCCCTGCAACCATAGGTGCATTTATTCTGACAGATATGGCAAAAGCAAAAGTTAAAGACGGCGATGTTATTAAAAAAGCACCACCTTCAATGAAGCTTTTGGTAGGTGCGGCAAGTCTTGCTTCATGGCTTGGAGTATTCAAGTCTTACGACATTGCAAATAAGGCCTCAAATAAACTTGCAGATAAAACAGATAACGAAAATTTAAAAGCCGGCATACTGCTGACCGGCACAATAGGCGGTGCTGCAGGAATTTACCTTGGCGCAAGAGAATTAATAACAAGAGGCGTAAAAAAATTCGCCGAAAGTATGCCTGAAACAATGGGCGAATTAAGTAAAAAAGCCGCAAAATTTGATGAAAATGTCAGAGCAAACGAAATTATAAAAACACTCAAAAAGAATGTAGCAGAGCCCGTTTCAAAATTTGCCGCAAAACACGGCAAGCTAAGTAAATTTGTTTCAAAAAATTCCTTCCCGTTAATCTTTGGTTTAAGCGTGCTTGGCAGTTTCTTAATCGGCAATAAGATATCAAAAATAAGAAACGAATCATTTGAAGAAAACGCAAACAAACTTTATCAAACAAGAGAAGAAGCAAGGGTAGCAACGGCAAAACTTGAGGCTTCAAAAGCGGATTATGACAGCAAAATAAATGATGACGGTTTTGTTGTTAATACAAAAGAAATTATAAAAACAGCCGATGCCAATCCGAATAATATTGATAAAGCTGTTGAAGAAACTATAGCAGAAGCCCTTAAATAAACTCTTTTTATTTAAAAAACTCCCTGAAAATTCAGGGAGTTTTTGTTTATATAAACTAACTATCCGACAATATTAAACCTGTTGCCATGTTCTTGTCTTGCTTGTAAACCTGTTGCCATGTTCTTGTCTTGCTTGTCTAGCACTGGCGTCCAGCGAATTTATAAGATTTTGATTTTCTCTTACGGTTTTTGCATCCTGTGCCTTAAGGGCGTTTGAGATGGACTGTATCAACATGGAAGGGTCAAAGTTTTTATCAAAGTCCGCACTGAGCCTCAGTGTCCAGTTTTGAGGACCAACGGTCTGCGGAGTGTTGTATCTTTTATCCGAGCCGAGTAAATCAGTCCAGAAAATTTGAACTCTTTGCGCGGGACTTGTAAACAACTCGGTAAATTTAAACTGTCTGAAAGCGTATTTATTTTCCTCGGGTTTGTGTCCGTTTGTATCAAACCTGTATTTGTCGAATTTTGCCTGTTTTACGCTATGACTTGCGTTTCTCGGTAAAGAGTTTTCAACAGCCGGCCACAGCGCATGGTTAAACTCGTCGCGTCCGTGCGTGCCGTACAGTTCATTTGTATAGGCAACAAGAGGCTCGGTGTCATGGGAGCCGTACATAACGGTATCAATCGGTCTTGCCTTCATTCCGTTGTCATAGCGTGTCATTGTCATGCCGCCAAGACCCAGTTTATAAAAGACATCTCTTGCATGATCGGGCATGGGTCCGAGATTTTCGCAAACAATATCCGCTTTTGTGAGTCCGCCGGCTTCGCAGGCAGGGATAACTATTTTTTCAAGTATTGCGCCGAAACGCTCGGTAGAATTTGCCTGTCCGCGCGCAATTGCATATCTTCTCAAGTCATAGTTATGTTCGGAAGAAAAAATTCTGCCGGCATTTTGTTCCCAGGGTGCATTTTTGTACACAAACGGGTCAATAAGCCCTACTATATGGTCAAGCCTTATGCCGCCCTGATTATCCTGCGCCAGCTTTTTGCACTTATCATACAGAAGTTGTCCGAAAGAACCCAGAGAGCCGTCGCGGTTAAATAATTTGTCGGGATTAAACGCCGCAAAACCCCAAGCCTGATCGGGCGGGCAGCCTATTTTGTAATCCTTTAAAAATGCATCTTTATGAGCCCAGACCTCCTGATGAGAAAAGCCCACGGGGTTGTCACCTATTGTTTTAATTCCCGCCGCATTGTATGCTGCAATACCTTCTTCGCGGGCTTTTTTCGCAAGCATATCCGTAAAGACAAATTTATTAATATCATCCTGATGTTGATTTTTTATCGAGTTTATAAGGGCATCATTTTTCGGGTTGTACAGATTTTGCATTTCATAGGGCCAGTTTGCATAGTAGTCATTGTCATATTTTTTTGACAGCACAGAGTAAATGGCGTACGGTTCAAGTGTTTCAATATTTTCTTTGTAATATTGTCCGAACTCTTGAGATATTTTATTTACCGCCGCCCTTTGCACGGGGTCTGTTACATAGTTAATGTTTTGCGCTTTTTCTTTAAAATTATTCCACACGTTTGAAAGCGCCACTTCGTAGCTGTCGCTTGCGTGGGCATAGTCGCCCATGTCTTTACCGCGGGAAGGGTTTAGCCTGACAATAGACTCGTAAACATCTCTGTCCAGCAAAGAAGCGTTTTCGGGCTTTGTTAAGCTTTCAAGGTCAATAATGAGCGGGTTATACACAAAAGAATTTGTAGTATAAGGGGAAGCGCTTTCTCTCTGCCTCATGCCCTCAGGATCAACCTGAATTGCCGAAAACCCGTATTTTTTAAGGAAGGGTATAAGGAGCTTCCGTGAAGATTCGCTATAGAGCGAGCCAATGCCTACGTCTTTGCCTTCAAGGCTCGGCGCACTCGCGTTGTGGATTATAAGTTCCAGTTTTTTGTTCCCCAAAACATCTAAAGCTTTATTAATATCGCCAGCTAAATTATGACTTGAGGCTAAAGATGAATTATTCGGGTGCGTGTGATAACTCGACGTAAAACCGGTTTTTGCAGCAGAATTGTTTTTGTAAAGACCGGTATCAATTGCTCTAATTAACAAAGTACTCTCCTTCCATACCTAACAACATATTCATACATGATATATATTCTTATATCACCAGCATGTATTACAATACACCAAAAGAAAATCATGTGCTACTAAATAGTGTAAACTTTTGTAACAAAGGAATTATCATATATTACTAAGTCTGACATTTATTTACAAAAACATTTGTTTAAAATTGTTAACTAATATAAATAAACTAAGACAAAGTCGAAAAAAAATGTTATATTATTAATATAAAGTGTTCTTTTTACCATTAAAATTAATGTTAAAAAATGTAAAATATAAGTTAAAGGTAGTAGCAAAAAGGTAAATATTCTCTTGAAATAAGTTTTTATTTAATTGTGGTTAGTGAAGAAGAATAATTCATACTTATGTGAAGAGAATGTCTATTGGAGGAAGCAATGACAATTAGTGTGAACAATAGAAAAAAACAGGCAAAAAAGTCTTTTGACGAGTTGATTAAGGATTTAAAAGTCAGCAACTCCGAAAAAGTTCGCTATAATGCCGCAAGAGTCCTTGGCGAAATGGGTGACTTCGGTGCAGTAGAGCCGCTTATCGAAGTATTAAAAAATGACAAAAACGGCTCGGTACGTTTGTATGCAGCCCGTGCGCTCGGCGAACTCGGCGACACAAGTGCAACAGTTCCGCTTATTGAATCTTTAAGAGAGGACAGAAACGTGGATGTAAGAGTCCGCGCAGCCCGTGCGCTCGGTCGTCTCGGCGGAAAAATAGTTGTCGAACCGTTAGTTGAAGCACTTAATGATGAAAACCCTCAAGTTTGCATTACTGCAACAGATGCGCTTATTGAAATCGGTGATGTTGCAACGGATGCTCTTATTGAATCGCTCAATCACGAAAAAGTAAACGTAAGATGCGATGCTACAAGAGCACTGGGCGAAATCGGCAATAAAAAAGCTGTTGACAGAATTATTGAAATGTTAAAAGATGAGTGGGTTAACGTTAGAATTTATGCGGTAACTTCGCTTGGCAAACTCAATGATACAAAAGCAGTTCCGGCACTTATTGAGGTTATGAAAAATACTCAGGAAAACGACCTTGTAAGAGCAGGCGCAGCTGCAGCTCTGGGTGTTTTAAGAGATCAAAGAGCGCTTCTTCCGCTTCGCGAGTTGATTATGCAGGCTGAAGAACTTGGCGAACTTGAGGATACCGCTTTGAAATCATTTAAGAAAATAATGGCTGCAAACTGGGAATCTATCCCGGGTGCTGCTCCCGTTAAAAAACCGGCATTGTTTTAAAACTTAAAACAGAATGAAGTAAAAAAATAACGCTCTTTATCGGGCGTTATTTTTTTGCGGCAAAATCATTTTTACTGTTTGGCGTATATTCTTGAATAATTCCAGTAGCTGCCAAATACCCGTTTTATATAGTTTTGTGTTTCGCTGTAGGGTATTCCTTCTACAAATTCATCAAAATCTATATTCTTTGCAGAGTTATTTTTCCAATTTTTAACATTTGAAGGACCTCCGTTGTATGAGAGCACCGCAAGCATTTCACAGCCGTCAAACATATCTTTAAGCATAGAAAAATATTTTACCCCGAGCTCGATATTTAATTCCGGACTGAACAGGGTATCGGCATCCAGCTGCCCGTAACCCAGAGAAGAAGCTGTTTGGGGCATAAGCTGCATTAAGCCTGCAGCGCCAACAGAGCTTAGCGCCTTGCTGTTAAAGCTGCTCTCCTCCCTTGTAAGAGCTAAGATTAAATAAGCGTTTTGCGCATACTTTGCGGCGTATTTGTTAATCAGCTCAACATATTCTTTCGGGTAAACAAGCTTGTAGCGCGCGTCTTTATAATCCGGCTTTACCTGCATTTCTTTTAGTGCTTTTGAGGCAAGATATACGCTATATGGAATATTGCCGTTTTTATGTTCAATATAACTTAAAACGAAGTTGTCATGCAGCCTCATTGTTTTTAAAATTTCAATATCATTGAGCACCGCAAGGGCGAGCAGCGTTTTATCGTTGTTAAAAATCTGTTTTAAATCGCTGTAAGAAAATTCATCTTTATCGCTTATCCTGTCGCAGCAAGGTGTGTTAAACGGAGTGTGCCTTTCGGAGAGCAGGTTGTATGCAACATAGGCATAGTAACTGTTTGGCTCGGATTTAATAAGTTCTCTAAGCTCGCTTTTTGCGGCTTTTGTTTTACCCTCTTTAAGGAGGGTTTTTGCACGCCAGTACTTGACTGCTGGAGTGGAATTTTTATTTGAATACTTCTCAAGATAAACATCTGCAAGTTGTTTTGCTTTTGTGTTGTAATCGTTTAAATAGGCATCATAAAAAACGTACCACAGTGACTGTGCCGCTTGATAAGAATTCGGGTATTTTGTGTATATTGTTTCATAGCATTTTATTGCGCTTATTTCGGGAAGGGTTGAAGCATGCTCAAAAAGCACTGCAGGATATGAGGGGGAATTTTTTGTTAATTTCAAAAGGCGCTTTGTCGCATCTTTTTTTGTAAGGCCGGAAAGTGCAATATACCTTGAAACGGCATGGGCAATTTCTTCGCCCTCAAGGGAATTGTCGTTTTGGGATAACGTTTTTGAATAGTTTGAAAGCGCGTTTTTAAAACTGTTTACACTTTCATAAGACCTTGCGCGTATATATGCATATTTAGAGCCTTCCAACCCCTTTATTGTGTGTATTGCTTCGTCATATCTTGAGTTTTTAAGATAAGCTTTTGAAATATAATACTTATCTTCATCAAAGATATAAACATTCAGAGCCTTAATCTCATCAATTGCCGAGAAGATATACCTGCCGTTGGGCGCATATTCTACGTACTCCATAAAATATTCTTTTGCAAGCGAAGGGTTTTTGTCTTTATATAAAACGCCCAAAAAATACGCTGCTGCTTTTTTGTAGTCGCTTTGCGGATAATTTTTATACAATTTTTTAAATTTTTTGTATGCGCGGTAGTGCTTTTTATTTTCCATATCAATGAGCGCCGCATTGTAAAGTGCAACAGGGGCAATGTATTCATCTCTTGAAAAAATAGAGAGGTAGTTAAATTTATCATATGCAATTTTTTTATCGAAAGTAGCAAGCGCGCAAAGCCCCTGTTTTAAAAGTGCAATATGGTAAATGTTGCTCAGCCGCGAAATTTTTGAAAAGTTAAAATAAGCATTTTGATAATCTGCCTGATTTGCAAAGACAAGCCCCTGTTCGTAGAGCTTATATGCCTGCTGTGTGTGGTGTTTTGACGACACATTAAACATCGACAACGCCAAAATAAAAAAAACTAATCCCGCAATGACTAAAACTTTTATATCTTTCATATCATAAAAATTATACCATACACCGCAAGAGAGGTAATGTAAAAAAATTTTCTTAATATAAAATACTTAAAAAAGGAGTGGATATGCAGGCTAAATTTGCATGCGCAAAGCAGCGCAAAATAATAAGATATTATTGCGAAAACCAAAATAAAGTTGTGCCAAAAATATCGGGTATTAAGACTCGGCAAGCTTTTCAAGTTTCAGCTTCTGATCGTACTCAATCAAAAGATTAATAAGCTCGTCAAGTTCGCCTTCTATAACCGTCCACACGTTTAAATTTTGTCCTATTCTGTGGTCGGTTAAGCGCCCTTGCGGGAAATTATAAGTCCTGATACGCTCGGATCTGTCGCCCGTGCCTACCTGAGAGCGCCTTAAATCCGTAACTTCCTGCATTTGTTTTTGAACTTCCATATCATATAGTTTGGCTTTAATAATTTGCAGCGCGCGCTCTTTGTTTTGAAGCTGGGAACGCTCCTCTGTGCAAAAAACCATTAAACCTGTCGGCTTATGCACTACGCGTACCGCCGTTTCAACTTTGTTTACGTTTTGTCCGCCCGCACCGCCCGAGCGAGCTGTTGAAATTTCCAAATCCGAAGGGTTAAGCTCCACTTCAACGTCATCAACTTCGGGCATAACGGCAACCGTTGCCGTTGAAGTGTGCACCCTGCCCTGAGATTCTGTTTGCGGAACCCTTTGCACCCTGTGCACGCCCGATTCGTACTTGAGTTGCGAATATATATTTTCTCCGCCCTTAATTGAAATAACGACTTCGCTTACACCGCCGGCTTCACATTCGTTGATAGATAAAATTTTTGTCTGCCAGCCCTTTGATGAGGCGTATTTCATATACATTCTCATAAGGTCGCCCGCGAAAATATTTGCCTCATCGCCGCCTGCGCCGCCGCGAATTTCAAGCATGATGTCTTTATCATCCATGGGGTCTTTGGGCAAGAGCAAAACTTTCATTTTTTCTTCGTATTGTGCTATTTTTTCCTCGTTGGAAGAAATTTCATTATTCAAATAATCCCTCATGGTCTGGTCTTTTTCACCATGGAGCATTTCTTTTGCTTCGTCCAGCGCCTCTTGTGCGGCTTTGTACGCATTATAGGTTTCAACCGTTTCCTCCATTGCCTTTCTCTGTTTTGAAAGGTCGCGAAATTTGTTATAATCGGCAATAACATTGGGGTCTGAAAGTACAATGCCGAGTTCCTTGTATTTATCTTCTATTTTTCTTATTTTATCAATCATATCTTTCATCTTTGTGGCATCCTTCCGCAAGATTTGTCTTCATCGCAATAACCCAGGCGCTCGCATTTGGGCACAAGGTGCTCTTTTAGCCATGGATCTTCTTTTATAACTTCATCACACATTTTTTTAATAAGGGTGCGTATTTCAAGCTGGGCGCGGGTGCAAAGCCTTAAATTTGCAAGGTGAATAAGCTCGCGCAAATTTAAACTTGCAACTAAAGAGCTTGAAGCGGCATTTGGCAAAACCGCCCGCGCATCTTCGGCTTTAATACCGTTATTAATTAAATCTTCGTAAATGAGCGCGGTATGGTGCATATGTTTTTCAAATTTTTCTTTTAAGGCAGGGTTTGAGGCAATTTCAGCGGGAATAATATAGTCAAAGTCGCCCTTTTCTTTTACATATCTTTGGGACTTTTGCGAAAAAGACATGTGTCTGTGCCTTACAAGCTGATGAGTGCAGGCGCGTGAAACGTTTGAAATTGCAAAAGAGAGCTGTATATGCTCTATTGTGGAATAATGTCCCGATGAAATTACACGTGAAATGAGCGAGAGCATTTTTTCTTCATCATCTGCGGCTTCAAATATTTCCTGCGGCAAAAGCGCGCTGTAACAGGTGCGGCAGGCGGTATAAACCGTTTTTAAAATATTTTCAGGTTTTGATACAAGCTTTACGCTCATCTTAACTTCAGGCATTAAACCCCCTTATATACTCGTTGTTGACATAAAGTTATCAATAAGGCGGACATTATGCCCGCCTTATAAAAGCTAGTTTTTCTTTTCGTAGCGTTTTTTAAATCTTTCAACCCTTCCTTCGGAGTCTAATATTTTTTGATTTCCCGTAAAGAAAGGATGGCAAGCGTTGCAAATTTCAACCGTGATATCATCTTGCACCGAGCCTGTTTCGATTTCATTGCCGCATACGCATTTTATAACAGTTTTTTTGTAATCGGGATGTATACCTTTTTTCATAAATTACCTCATTGTAGTCTACCTTATGTGATAATATTATATTGGCTAAATATTTATTTTCAACAGATTTATTAATAGATTTTAACAAATTATCCTTGACATAATAACTTGTCTTTATTACCATAAAACAAGTTAAAGTTTTTACGGGGCGGCATAGCCAAGTGGTAAGGCAGGAGCCTGCAAAGCTTTCACCCCCAGTTCGAATCTGGGTGCCGCCTTTTAAATTTATTTGAATTACGGGTGTAAGTGAACAAATATTTTTCATTTGAAACAAATGATGACGGTTTTAAGAAGTTATATATTTTTAAACTCTTTGGTTTATAAATAAGCTTTGGCAAAATAACCAACGCTATAAAGCTCCCCAAGGTTTATCTCTCAATTGCCGCGATTATGAAAAACGAAGGCGCGTATATTAAAGAGCGGATAGAATACCATAAAATAGTAGGCGTTGAAAGATTTTATTTATACGATAACGGGTCAACGGATGAAACAAAAAAAGTCCTTGAACCCTACATAAAAGACGGCAGTGTAATTTATTGCTACTATATAAGCACGACAAACTTGCCGTAAATGAAAATTTTGAAACAATAGACGGAGGCTCGGCATTTACCAAATATAATTCGGTTAAAAAAATCAGAATAAATCACTATTACACAAAATCATTACAGGAATACAAACAAAAAACCCTAAGAGGCAATGCGGATACTAATAATAAAAGAGTTTTTTTAAATGATGCGGTAAACTTCCCTGATGCGGTTGAAGATAAAACTATATTCAAATATTTACCCGAATTAAAAAGGCGAATGCGGCAGCAGACTGATTACACGGTTGTGTAAAATGTAACTTGTATATTATGCCGCCTGCTGTGCTTCAATCAGTGCCAGGTCGTCCTCTATTATCGAAACGGGATAAGCGGCATGATGGATTTTAGGTATTAAATAATCGGCAGAATATTCGATTAAGTTTGAATTATCGTCATCCGTATCGTTGCAGATAAAAATAGTGTTATTGTTTTCGTCCGTCCTGTAGCCCACAATCGTTATTTCATGTCCGTTAATTATTTTATTCGGTGCATTATCGGGCGTATTTACGTAGCCGGGTTTTTTTGTTTTGCCGCTTGTTTCATTGGTCAGTACATAGCCGACAATTACATCTTCACCCGCGTCAAGCGTATCTGTAATATGTTTTTTATATTTATTAAAATCACTTACCCAGCCGATTAAATTTTGGTTATCGTCTACTTTTTGATAGCGGATTGAGAGTTTTTCATTGTTTTCTACAACCGATTCTATAAAAGTTTTTTCCGTTTCCACAAGCCCCTGAGGGTTTGCGGAGAACTTGCCCGCACGGATATCCGTAAGCGAGTCATAGCTTCCCTGTGAGCCCAGCTGCATAAGGGTAGACTGCATAAGGACATCAACAATTGTTCTCTCACCCTTATCCCAGCAGTTGTTTTGCACCTGCGCCCTTATATACGCGCCGTCATCAGGTTTTAAGGACAGTGTAGTATAGTCAAAATTAAAGCTTTTTTGTTTTGTTTCAAAGATATCAAGGAAAGTAACGGCATCTAAAATATTTTTTGAAAGTGCTTCAAGGCGCACTTTTTGCTCTACTTCCATATTTTGGGAAGTTAAACCGGACACCCAGCGCGCAAACTCTGCAGGGTGCTTATTTGCCATATGAAACTCGACACTTGCCGCAACACAGGTACCCGAGCCGTCCACATCCATAAGCGACGGGTTTGCCTGTATCTCAGGGTCAACATCCGCGTTTTTTAAAATTTCACTCTTAAATTCATCCGGAATATCACCGAAATTTTGTGTAATAACAGAGGGATTATACAGTGCATCAATGGTTTGGGCGGCAATCTTTGCGCCGTCAAGCCCCAAACATCTCGGGGTTGTTAAAATATTATGCAAATTTTGAAGTGTGGTTGAGCCGTCGTTAGACTGGGAACTCAATAATTTACCGTTTTTAAGCAGAGCATCAAGTTTTTTTGCCACGGGAACTTTATCTTGAACAGAGATTTTATACGGGCTGTTTTTCATTGCATTCAAAAGTTCAAAGTACATTTTTTTCTCATTATCCGTTTGCAGATTTGTGTTCAAATGTACTACATTTGCAAGATTATAAGGCAGCAGGCAACCTTTCTCGTAGGGCGATTTTTGCTCCTGCTCGCGGGCAAGCGCACCGCTGTGAGAATTTTTGTTAATCGTCGGGTTATATGTAATATATTTTGGTAAATTAACTTGCTGCACCATACACTATTCTTCCCTTGCATATTTTAAACCAAAACAAAGATAAAAATTGCTTTTTTGTAAATTTTTATATACAGTAATTTTGTAAAAGTTTACAATTTATGAAATATAAAAAAATAGAAAAAAAATATTTTAAAGTAATTCTCGACAGACTTTTTCGCGTAAAGCCGGCGGATGAGCGCTATAAAAGGGTGTTTGACGATATTTTAAACAAATATCTCATAAAAGAAAACTGCGATTTTTCAGACCCGCTGCATATGAGTCTCGAAGAAAAAATTAAACTTGCCGTT
>CASGEP010000036.1 GCA_949300515.1 uncultured bacterium | reverse complement strand
AGAATACACACCACCATCTCCTCCGTTACCTATTGTTATCTCAAACCTGTCACCCGGAGCAACGTTTATCTCCTGTTCCATAACAGCACCCGATGCACCTCCTGCACCGTTGTAGGGACTGTAGTATTTAAGCTCGCGAACACAGCGGACGGACATTGGCTCGGGAACAGTCATGGTATACTTATAAAAAAAAGTATCCTCATAGTAATAAGTTACATCCAGCGTTGAAGTAGCAAGCGCTGGTGGGTTACAGCCTACCGGATTTTGAGTTCCCGTACATCCATTTGATACAAAGTTACAGTTGGGAACATTATTTTCGTTCACCCATACTGCATTTCTGCACAGTTGCAGACCGTCATTACCTGCGGCTGTTGAATATTCACTTAAATACCTTCCGATATTTGTCCATTCATCAACAGAGGGGAGTCTGTATTCGTAGAATGTTGCAGGGGTTTTTGATGTAAATCCGTAATTTTCACACAGCCATTGGGCAGCTTCAGGAGTACAGACCGTTCTTTTATCACCATTGTATGAGTATGGATAAGAGCTATTAATCCTCCGTCCGGTATTATTACCTGCATACCAGCAAGTTCTTGCCGATATTGAACTACCATTTCCGTTTTCAACAAAAGTTGTTTTATGCTCAAGGTATGGCCAGTCGCCCTCGTCCCCTGCGTTTCTTTTAAACATGCAAAGGTCTGAGCCATCATCAGCTAAGCGCGGCATAAGTAAAAGAGGGTACTTTGCAAGTTCTGTTGCATTTGGTTTTGTACCGTAAGAACTTGGATTATTCTCGCATGAGGTAGCGCCAGTTGCTGTGCCGTTGCCCGCACCTCCGCCTCCGCCAGAGCCTGTTATTTTAAGTGTAACCTTATTTACACCGTTTGGAATTGTAAAAGTGTTATCATTTGTAAAGGTTTGTATCTTTTCATCTGTTTCATTAGCACCTGCACCGCCGCCTCCGCCGCCTGCGCCTTGAATATACAGAGTATTAATCCCTGTCGGTACAAAAAAAGTATAAGTTCCGGGGTTTGTATATATTTCAAGTCCCTTTTGCCGGTCTACTGTCACTGACAGGTTATCCTTAGAGCGCTTTGTAATTACAGGCGCAAGAATTACAAGCATGGTGGCAACAATTAAAACGCTTACTAAAAGTTCAGCCAGAGTAAAAGCTTTTTTAATTTTCATAGTTTTCCCTTTAAATTTATTTACAAGCACAAAAAATTTTGCACAAATTACCCGAATAGGTAGTTTTATTTGTGACATTTTGTTAATATATTTTAATTAGTATTAAGAACAGCTTATGAAGCTGCGTAGTAAAAATAAATCATATCTTTTTCAACTCCAGGAAGTAATTTCGTAACTTACTTAAGTATTTTAACACCTAAGTTTAAACATGTCCAGCGTGTTAAAAAATATATAGGTTTAAATACCTAAATATTATTTTTATCAATCTTGTTTTATCATTACCAAAAGGGACAAATTATGACAATGCCGGCAAAAGATGAGCCATTTTATCAGATATCTCAAGTATCAAGACTCCTGGGTATTACAAGCGACAGACTGAGAACCTATGAGGAGGAGGGGCTTATAAAACCTTACAGGACAAGGCATTCTAAAGACGGCAAGAGGCTTTTTTCGCAAGATGAGATTGAGTGGCTTGAGATAATAAGAGAGCTTATGAAATTAGGTGTTACAATTCCCGTAATAAGAGTATTTTTATCTTCTAAATTAAAGGCGGGGGAGACATTTTTAAGAGAAAAGGATGAGGATATTTTAAAACTTATTGAGAGGCTTTACATTCATCCCGTTTACAAGAAATTAGACCCTTAGATTTTAATATTGCCGTTTTGGGCAATTTATTATTTTTATGTAAAAAAATAATATTTTCTTATGAAAATAAGATTTTTTGGCATTGTTTTAATAATTACAGTTTTAATTTTCGGCTTTCATTGGTTGTATTTTTTATTTAAAGACGTAGGGGCGCTAAAGATAGAGGCGCATTTTGACACGCTTCGCCCGTTTAGCGGACATGCGGATGTTTTTTTCAGGGGTTACAAAGTAGGCAGGTCAAGGGCTATAAGACCCGCGGATGACTATAAGCACAGTATTGTGGATATTTCGCTGTATCCGAGGGATTTAATTTTGCCAAAGAATATAAAAGTACAGCTCAGGAAAAAAACTATATTTTTCAAGTTTCACCATGATTATTTTGAGATAATTTACCCCGATGTGCCCGATAAAGAGCTTTTAGCGGGCGGGGATTACGTTGTGGGGCTTAATACCGTTGATGTGAAAGATTATTTGGCATCGCAAAATTCAGACTCGCTTGATGAGATAAGGGATAATTTGAACAATGCCGCAAAAAGCCTTGATAAAATGCTTTTAACTCTTTCTGATTTATTTGCTTCGGTTGATAATACGGTAAGAAATTCGCAAAAGAGCATCCAAAATACAACAAAAAATGTAGAGGAGATATCAAAAAATATTGCACAGATAAGCGATAAACTCAACCGCGCGGCGACTTTCGAGAGGGTAGACAGGGGTGCTTCGGATATTGGCGCTATAATTGATTATGTAAAAGAAAGCGCAAAAAATATTGAAGATATGACAAAAAATCTGGATGTTTTAGTTAATTCTCTCTCGCAGCAAAGCGGCGAGATAAGCTCTGTCATTAAAAATACAAATTCAATTTTAGGCAATGCAAACGAGCTGACCGCGGGGCTGAATAATACTTTAAGCAAGCAGTTCGGGGTTTTCAGGCTTCTTTTCGGGAGGGCTTTGAGCAAATAATTTTACAAAACAAGGATTTTAAGTTATGATTTTTTTAACATTAACAACAAGGAGACAAAAATGATTAACTTTGCCCCCTTTAGAAAAGATTTCGGCGCTTCCGTTATTATATTTTTGATTGCGCTTCCCCTTGCAATAGGTATTTCAATCGCTTGCGGATTAAATATTTATTCGGGTATTGTATCGGGTATTATAGGCGGAATTGTGGTGGGCGCGCTCTCGGGCAATTCTTTGCAGGTTTCGGGCCCTGCGGCGGGGTTAATCCTTGTTGTTGTCGATATTATTCAAACACAGGGTATAGAAAAACTTTTTTTAATAATATTTTTAGCGGGGCTTGTGCAGATAGTTTTCGGGCTTTTGTCGCTGGGGAACTGGTTTCGCGCAATTACGCCCGCGATAATACAGGGAATGCTCGCGGGGATAGGCATTTCAATATTTTTATCCCAGTTTCATATAATGCTTGACTCGAGCGCAAGCGGAACTTTTCTGGCAAATATTTCCGATTTGTGGAGCATAATTTATAATTCCGTTTTGCCTTTTGATTTTTCAAAGCACCATCTGGCTTGTTTTATAGGGTTTTTGACCATATTAATAATTATATTATGGGATTCTTTTGCGCACAAAAAGCTAAAAGCTATCCCCGCAGCACTTGTGGCTGTTATTATTTCATCTCTTGTCGCAAATTTGGCGGGTCTTGATATTAATTATATTAATGTCGGAGAGAATTTTTGGTCACAGTTTTATATTCTTGATTTCCCTTCGGCGCTTGAAGGTGCAAGGTGGGCAAATATCGGGGTTGCGGTGCTTGTTGTGACTTTTATTGCAAGTGCCGAAACGCTTTTGACTTCTAATGCGATTGATAAAATGTGCGAGTATTCAAAAACAAACTATAATAAGGAAATTATCGCTCAGGGGGTGGGAAATTCGCTCTCGGGGCTTTTGGGGGCGCTTCCAATAACGGGCGTTATAGTAAGGTCGGCGGCAAACATCGACGCCGGCGCAAGGACAAGGTTATCAGCCATTTTGCACGGGGTGTGGATTTTGCTTTTCGTGAGTATGTTTCCAAAGATTTTAAACTATATCCCCATATCCGCACTTGCCGCAATTCTTGTGTATACGGGGTATAAACTTGTGGATGTGGAGGCTGCAAAGTATTTATTCAGGGTGAGCAGGGGCGAATTTGCGATTTATTTAATTACCCTTTTTGCAATACTCTTTACAAACCTTTTTGAGGGGATAGTTCTGGGCTTTTTGGCGGCGCTTGTGAAAAATACTTATAAAGTGATGAAAGTTAATCTTAAGATAATAGAAAACAAAGAGGAGGACAGCGCCCTTGTAATGCTTTGCGGGAATGTAACATTTTTGCAGCTGCCTTCGCTGATTGCGGCTTTTGAAAAAGTTGAAAATGTTAAAAATGTAACAATTTGCGCCCAGAGGCTTTATTTTATGGACCATGCGGGGATTGACGTTATTAATTCGTGGGAGAAAAAAAGGCAGAAGTCCGGTTTGAACACAAAGATTGACTGGTCTAAAATCAGACGTACTTACCCGAATTTTGACTGGAGAAAGTTTCATAAAGACTCAAATAAGTCGGGTCATTAGAGCTTGTGTAACAATTATTTTTTGAGTTATTGACTTCAAAATATGTCGATTTGATAATAGGACTATAATTACAATCAGAAAGTTGTGTTTATGTTTAAAAAAATAATTGCTTCAATGCTTTTGGCTTCTTTTGCCAATGTTTCATTAGTTAGTTTAAACGCTGAGGCGGCTATATTAAAAGACGGGATAAAGCCCGCAAGTGCGCCCATTACACAGGAAATTACGACAAGTGAGAAGTCTGTAAAGTTCAGCGACAAAATTTTAAAAAGAACGGTTGACGATGCAATTGTTCCGAAAAAACTTGAAACCGCGATGAAAAATTCAATCGCGCATATTTACGGACGTGATAATGTTGATGTTGTCTATGCAAATGTGTATGAGATTATTAAAAAATCAAAAGACAAAAGAAGCGTCGAGCTTATGAAGGAAGATTTGGCGCGCCCTTCGGACTGGTATAAGGATGAAGTTATTTATATGTTTTATCCGGATCAGTTTGGGGTGAGCGAGGATAATAAACCGAATACGTTTAAAGATTTAATCGGTATGTTGGATTATTTAAAAGATTTGGGCGTAACGACAATTTATATTATGCCTTTTGCTGACTCGCCGATGAATGATTCGGGATTTGATGTTAAAAATCCCAAAAACGTAAGGAAAGATTTAGGCGGAATGCCCGAGTTTAAAGAGTTTGCACAGGCTGCACGCCAAAAAGGGTTTAAAATTAAAGCAGATTTGATTTTAAATCATTTTTCAGACCAGCATGAATGGTTTAAACAGGCCCAGGCGGGCGATTTGGATAAATTACATTATTTTATCGTAAGAGAAGATATGCCCGAGTATAAGGTGTACAAAGATGAGAAAATCGGCTATGTGGCTGAATACAAGGAAAAAGACGGAACAATTACAAAAAGGCGCCTTATTTTCCCCGAAGTGTCGGATAACCACTGGCGAAAAGTGACAATCGGGGGCAAAGACTACTATTTATATCATACTTTTTATCCCTTTCAGCTTGATATAAACTGGGAAAACCCCAAGGTGTTGTACTATGTCCTTGAAACAATGGCATTTTGGGCAAATTTGGGTATAGATATATTTAGACTTGATGCCATTCCTTATTACACAAAAGAAGAAGGCACAACGGCGGAAAATCTGCCAAAAACGCATGAAATCATCCAGCTTTTGAGCGCGTTTTTGCAAACAACGGCGCCGCGCTCCATAATTCAGGCGGAAGCATGCCAGCAGCCAAAGAAAATTCTTCCGTACTTCGGCACGGACAGAAAAGTAGAGCATAAGATTTTAGGCGAATCAAAAGAGATACAGAGAACATCGGAAGTTCAAATCTGCTATCACTTCCCCTATATGCCTGCAATCTGGGCATCTCTTGTGACTGCGGATAATAAATACTTCTGGGATGCGTACAAACAAACGCCAAAAATCCCCGAAAGCGCCGCTTGGGCTATGTTTTTAAGGGTTCATGACGAACTTACCCTTGAAATGGTCGACCCGCAAATCCGCGAACTTTTATATGAAAGCCTGACCCCGAAAGGTCTGACATTTAGAAAAGGCTGGGGAATAGCGGGCAGACTGGCAAATTTCCTTGATAACAATCCCGACAGAATAGCTATGGCATTTTCAATTATGCTCTCGCTTCCCGGGGTTCCCATAATTTACTACGGGGATGAAATCGGGGTGCAAAATAACTATGCAAACGCCAAAAAGAGCGCTAAGGACAGAGAAGCCAAACAAAAACAGCAAAAGAATAAAGTAACAATGCTGAGCTACTTTGATTCGCGCGACATCAACCGCGGACCCATCAAAAAAAGCGTGTTTTATAATGCTACAAAAGACTCGGTAAGCTTTAACCACAGGGTTTATTCGCGCGTGAAACAGCTTATAAAAGTAAGAAAACAAACCCCTGTGCTCTCGCATGGTACATTTGTCGAGCTTAAAACGGAATCTCCCGAAGTTTTTGCTTATGTGCGCGAATACAACGGAGAGAGAATTGTTGTTATAAACAACCTCTCAAACAGCCGCGAGCGCGCAGTTGTCAACTTTATTGACGATAATTTCGGCAAAAAAGACAAGGATGTTTATTTTAAAGACCTTTTGAGCGGCAAAATGGTGCGCGCAAAGGCACAAAATAAACAAATCACCCTGCGTTTAAAACCCTACGACGCTTTGTGGCTGAAACTATAAATCAGGAAAGAATTTCTTTTTAATCTGCTTCAGTGCAACGCCGCTGTAGGTCGAAATTACCATTGTAAGGACAAAGTACAAATATGTTGTCTGAATTGGGTTGTAAATCCAATAAATGTCGTGATTTGCCCTCTCCTGAATGGGAATACCGTTGATATACAGGAAAATTGCCGTAATTATATACATTACAAGCAAGTGATTTGCCATTATGTGATACGTTGTATCTCCCATATAAAAGAAAAATTTTGAGTCTTTAACGTAAGGATATATAAGTTTTAAAACAAGCAAAGATGCCCATATGCCCGTAAGTGCCGTTATAACGGGTACAATCAACTGTTCATCAAACCTTGCCCAGACAAGTACATAGCTCAAACCTATGCCGTGCTCGGGGTCAAAATCGCGGTTAAAAAGCCACAAAATTGACTGCAGGGTGATAACCGCTCCCGCCCACTTAAGGGTAAAAATATCAATTTTATCTTCAACAAAGTTTCTGTAATAATAGCCGAGATATACAAAAAACAGTGAAAACATCGTCCTTATGACAATTAGATTAAAGGGGTCAAGAGTTATTAATTTTGATAAAGGTATTGCAAAAAAGCCCGACAGCGCAAAAAATGCAAGGTGGAAAATTTTGTTGTCACAGCTTTTTTTCAGCACTCTGAATAAAAACAAAAATACAATCATTGTCATAAATAACTGGGTTACAAACCACATCGGGCAGGAAAGGTCAAACTGGTGTCCGTTTAAAAAAGGCGTTATAAAAAAGTTTTTTAAACTCAAAGGCTCGCCCCAGAATTTGCCCGTCAGATGTGCAATAAGTACGGTTACGCCCAGATAAAACGTATTATATAAAAAATACGGCACAAGCAGGCTTTTAATGCGCCTTTTTACAAATGTCCCAACATCATTTATGTATTTATCATTAAATAAATATCCCGAAATAAAGAAAAACAGCGCCAGCTGAAAAGAGTACGGGCTGAACATTCCGAAAAGCGAAAACTCAAGGTGCCCTGATACAACAAGTAAAATAGCAAGTGCTTTTAGTACATTGACCTTATTTGAAAATTCTTTATCCACAAAAAATCCTCCTGCTAAAAATTTATTTTTACATAATTCTTGCATATTTACAACAATCGTGTATAATGTTTTTTATGTTCAAATTTGATTTTGAAAACACTCAAAAACGTTGGCGCAGCACAGGTCTTTTTCCTGTTTTATAGTTTTGCGGATATTTTTTTATCCCGCGTCAGCGTGTAGAATTATTTAGATAATATTGAGGCATAAAATGAGTAAAACGAAATTTGGCATTTTTGGCGGACAATTTGTACCCGAAATTTTAATGGACGAACTAATTAATCTTGAAAAATCTTACGAAGAATTTAAAAACAATCCGAAATGTATTTCAGAACTTGAATTTTTAATGAACAGCTATGCAAATCGCCCGTCTTTGTTGTATTTTGCGGAAAATATGACTAAAAACCTCGGCGGTGCAAAAGTTTATCTTAAAAGAGAGGACTTAAATCATACAGGCTCTCACAAAATAAACAACGTTCTGGGTCAGGCGCTTCTGGCAAAGTATATGGGCAAAAAAAGACTTATTGCGGAAACTGGAGCAGGTCAGCACGGAGTTGCAACCGCTACCGCTGCGGCACTTCTGGGTCTTGAGTGCGAAATATTTATGGGAAGCGAAGATACAAAAAGACAGGCTTTAAATGTTTACCGTATGGAGTTATTGGGCGCAAAGGTTCACTCTGTCACATCGGGAACCATGACTTTAAAAGATGCGGTAAATGAAGCAATGCGCGAATGGGCGGGAAACTACAAAGACACTTTTTATCTTTTGGGTTCGGTTATGGGTCCGCACCCTTATCCGACAATAGTCAGGGATTTTCAAAGTGTGATTTCCAAAGAAGCACGAAAACAAATACTTGAGATAGAAGGCAGGCTGCCAAATACCGTTATGGCGTGCATTGGCGGCGGCAGTAACGCAATCGGTATGTTTTACCACTTTATCGGCGACCCTGAGGTAAATTTAATAGGGGTTGAAGCTGCAGGATTAGGCATTGAAACAGGCAAGCACGCGGCAACAATGACCTGCGGCAGACCCGGTATATTCCACGGGATGAAATCAATTTTTTGTCAGGACGAACACGGGCAAATATCTCCCGTTTATTCAATTTCGGCGGGTCTTGATTACCCCGGGGCAGGTCCCGAACATGCCTGGCTGAATTCTGTCGGCAGGGCGAAATACTTTGCCGCAACGGATAAAGAAGCTGTTGAAGCGTTTGAGTATTTATCGCGTGTCGAGGGAATAATTCCCGCAATAGAAAGCTCTCATGCCATTGCCTATGCGAGAAAAATTATTCCCGAAATGAAAAAAGACGATATTGTTATAATTTGCCTCTCGGGAAGGGGTGACAAAGACGTTGCGGCTATTGCAAAATATAAAGGGGAAAAATTATATGAATAAGTTAAGTGAAATATTTAAAAATAAAGCGTTAGTCGGATTTTTAACCGCGGGTGACCCTGATATGGACTCTTGCAAAGATTTTATTATGCAGATGGTGCGCGCGGGTGCGGATGTAATTGAAATAGGTATACCCTTTTCAGATCCGATTGCCGAAGATGAAATTGTACAGACATCAGCATTTAGAGCGCTAAAAGCGGGCACAACGGTTGAAGGGGTGTTTGAACTTGTAAAGTCACTCAGAGAAAATACAAATGTACCTGTTATATTTTCAACCTATTTAAACCCCGTGTTTAACTACGGGTATGAATTTTTCTTTAAAAAATGCTCTGAACTCGGCGTATGCGGCGTTATTATACCCGATTTGCCATATGAAGAAAAAAGCGAAATACAGGAATTTTCAGACAAATACAAAGTTGATATAATTCCTGTTTTAGCTGCAAAGTCGAGCGGAAGAATGTCAAAAATTGCACTCGGCGCGCGCGGCTTTATACATTTAATGTCCTCTCTAAACCCTTCATCTCCAAAAAAAGATGATATACAAAAACTGAAAAAAACGGCGGAGGAGATTAAAAATATCACAAAAACCCCCTGTGCAACAGTTTTTGGAGAGCCTTCTTTTAACGACATTAAAATTGCAAATGAAATTTCTCAAGGGGTCGTAATCGGCTCTGCAATAGTAAAAATTATTGCAGAGCACGGAAAAAACGCTTCTGAAAAAATTTACGACTACGTAAAGTCAATAAAGAATGCTTTTTAGTTTTATCTCTGTTGGAAAATCACAAGCGAATGCGGCGATTGATAATAATTGCTCTCAATTCTTTCGTCATTTTCAACAAAAGGGTGCTCAAACGACGTATCGCACACGAGATACCAGCTTTTGCCCTCTTTTGCCTGCGGAAGTTTTACGTCAATGTTGTGTTCGTCGGATGAACTTGAGAAAAACAAATCGCTGCCGTCCGTTATTTTGTAACAGATAATATTTGAATTTACATTGTCCCAGTACCATTTGTCCCAGGCTTGAGCATATGAGCCGTCGGGCTTGAAGTATTGAATATTTTTGTTGTAAATTCCTTCTCTTAATTCTTTATGTGCTTTTCTAAAATCAATCATTTTCTTTGTAAATTCGCAAATTCGGTATTCTCTTGAATTTGGGTCCTGCGTACGTGAAAAGTCAAGGTAATTTGTCTTGTCGTCTTTGTTGTAGCTGTTGTCATCCCCGTTTTTTGAATGTCCTATCACATCACCCACTTGCAGCATAGGCGTACCTTTTGACAAAAGTACAAGAGCAATTTGCTTTTTCATTGCCCCTTCCTGACGTTTTTTATCCCCTTGATAATCCGTTGAATAGTGCCAGCAGTCGGGCGCGGATTTAAAGGCATTGCCGTCGACAAGGTTAAATCCGTCGTGAGAGTAAGCGTAATTTATTGATTTATCTCCGCCGCCAAGTACGTCATAAGAGCCTTCAAGCACGTTTCTAAGGGCTCTTGGCGTAAGGGTGAAGGGGAAAGTTGAATCTTTTTTAATTGCTTCTCTTGCAATATCGTTCCACTGTGCCCACTCTGACGTAAATCTTCCTATTTGATAAGAATTGTCGCCCCCGCAAGTCCATGGCTCCGCTATCAGATAAATTCCGTCACCTTTTTGGTTTGGCTCTAAAACCTTTACACCGCGCTGTTTTAGCATTTCACTCAATTTGCCTGCAAGGCTCTTTGCACCGTCGTAGTATGTTTTTTCGCTTTTATCGGTATCCATAAGCCCCGCGGCAAGGTCAAACCTGAAAGCATCAACGCCCTGTTTTGCCCAAAACGCCACAGAATCCGCAACAAAATTCATAACCTCCTCTTGTGCTACATTCAGATCGTTTCCGCAGCCCGAGTTTGAGTTGTATCTGCCCTCTTTTTGCTTGTAGTACATTTGATTGTCTATAAGAGAAAAGCCGAACTGGCGGGCTTTGTTAATGTCATTATCGACAAGAGCCGCTTCGCCCGTGTGATTGTATACGACATCCATGCAAACTTTAAGATTTTCTTTGTGAAATTCTTTAATCATTTCGCGAAATTCTCTAAGCGCCCCGCCCGGTGATTTGTCGCTTGCGTATTTTTTTGCGGGCGCAAAGTAGCCAAGCGGCATATAGCCCCAGTAATTGCCGCCGCCCTGCATGTTATCAAACTCTGTAAGGGGGAGAAATTCAATCATGGTAAAGCCTAAGTCTTTTAATTTTTTTGCCATGTTTTTTGCGCCGAGGTATGTGCCCGCACCCTCTACGTCCTCATTTATGCTTAAATCTTTTATGTGTACCTCGCCTATTACTTCTTCACTTAACAGTCTGGGTGCGGCTTTTGGGATAATGGTATCTGTAATCGGCACATAAACGCTCTTTGGTGCATATTTTGCGTTGTCCTCAAAACAGTTTTCCCCGCTTACGATAAAAGCATCCTCGCCTTTAGGGTTATCCGAGGGAAGATGGCTGAGCTCTTTTGAATAGGGGTCAAATGCCAGTTTATTTGGGTTAAAGCGGTTTCCGTCTTTATCTACTAAGGATTTAAAGCCGCTTTTCGGGTCATTAAAAAAGTCGTCGCTGTATTGCCAGTTGTCGCCAAATACCCTGTAGCCGTAGTAAACAGGCTTTGTACCGTCCGTTAATTTGTTTATCGGGACCGAGGTTTCAAAGATATTTGAATTATCCTGTTTTGTCATTTTTATGTTAAATTTGGGGTCTTGTCCCTGAGGCTCATCAAATACACAGAGAATGACGTCTTTTGCGTTGTCTGAGGCAAGTTTAAAATCTATAGTATTTGTATCGGGGTTAAAATTTGCCCCGAGGCGTGTTTTTGCGCTTGCAATTTGGGAGTATTTTGCATTTGAAAGCGCCTGCGCGCCTATGGCAGAGGAGGCTTTTGAAGATGTAAAAGAAATTTCGCCGCCGTAGTTTAAATTGTTGTTTTGTTTTTTTGTTTTTAAAATTATTGGTGTCAAAAAGTATTTTTTTGAAACAGGATTGATAGCAAGTGACATTTTTACCCCTAAATTATATTGTGTAAGACTTTTTGCTGAGCGGATTTCAGACAATCGAAAACCCCGCATTTAAACTTTGTTGTGCAGTGATTTATTATGTTAACAACACCTATTAATAAGCATAGTGTATAGTTTTTTGCATGTCAAAATGTAAAGTTTTTATACGGTTGTGTTTTTAATGGTTTTTGTAGTTAAATGTTTGTGTTAAATTAATTTGAGTTGGTTTAGCGCACTGAGCGAGCGCAGCTTGCGATTTAGACATTAGCGCGGCGCTACCGGCTTCGTTGAAAATTGAATAATTAGTTTGAGTTG
>CASGEP010000035.1 GCA_949300515.1 uncultured bacterium | reverse complement strand
GCTCCTGCCGTCATCCGAGATATCTGACGAATACGTAAACGTAAACCAGCTCTATAATCTGGGCGATGAAATTGAAGTGCTGATTAAAAAATTCACACCCCAAGAACACAGAATAGGTTTATCCGTTAAAGATATCGCAAAATAGGCACTTAAAGGGGTGCAAGTTACGCACCCCTTTATTTTTTTAACAATGGCAATTTTTTTTATTCACATGTTTTATCATATATGTAAGTATAAAGGAAGGTATAAGTATGTCTGTTCAATCTGTGGGTCCGTTTTCCAATTTTAAAACTAATTTTAATACAACAAAACAAGCTGCAAGCAATCCGCAAATAGCGCAAGATGTCGCTAAAGATGTTAGTAAAAACAACAAAAAAACAGCAGCAATAATAGGTGGTGTTGCAGCGCTTGCAATTTTAGGCACAGGTGCTTTAGTTGCAATTAAAAGACATAATATCACAAGTACAATAGAATCAATTATGGGTAATTTTAGAGCAACAAATGAAACAGCAAACGCTTTAGCACAAAACGTACAAAAACAAGCTGATGAAGCAATGGAATATGCTCAAAAGTTATTTGATGAAGTAACAGGATTGTTTAAAAAAGGTGAAGAAATGGCTCCCGATGGCACAGCTTTGAGGAGAATTACAGGCGATGATACAAGTAAAATTATGGAAGAATTTTCTCAAGACGGTACTCTTTTAAGAAGATCAGAATTTATAAATGATATCCTAGATAATGTTGAAGAAGGAATAGAAGAATTTGCTGACGGGTCAAGGAAAATTGCGAGAAGATTTGGTTTCTTTGTCGATGGAACACTAACAGATTATCAAGAAGGTATCGAAACATTTGCTGACGAATCAGGTAAAGTTGCAAAGAACATTATTTTTAAAGACGGAAAACCATGTTTGTACCAAGAAGGTTGTGAAACATTTGCTGACGAGTCAGGTAAAGTTGCAAAAAATGTTATTTTTGAAGACGGAAAACTAAGTTTGTACCAAGAAGGTATCGAAACATTTGCTGACAAATCAGGTAAAGTTGCAAAAACGATTGGTTTTGAAGAGGGGAAACCAAGTTCATATCAAGAAGGTTGCGAAACATTTACTGACTTATCAGGGAAAATTGCAAGAATTATTGGTTTTGAAGAGGGCGGAATACCACGACAGTATGCAAAAGGTGTTGAATACCACTTTGATGACGGTTTAAGGAAAATTGCAAAAGAATTTGAGCTAACCGATAAAGGCTGGAGAGAAGTTAGCAAGTAAAAAACTTTATTAATTTTAAAACAAATTAACCCCTAAAACTTGACAAATAAAAAGGTCGGTTTTCCCTAAAACTTGACAAATAAAAAGGTCGGTTTTAGGGTTTTAATTATAAAAGGAGTAAAAATGAAACTTGTAATTCAGAGGGTAAACAGTGCAAGTGTTACCATTGAAAACAAATTATATTCTTCAATAAACAAGGGGCTTTTAGTCCTCTTTGGGGTTGAAAAAGACGACAAAGAGGACATGATAGAATATTTTGCCCAAAAACTCCTTAAACTGAGGATTTTTGAAGACGAACAGGGCAAAATGAACAAATCTGTTTTGGATATAAATGGTGAAATACTTGCAGTATCACAATTTACGCTGTGTGCTGATTGCAAAAAGGGTACACGCCCTTCTTTTGACAATGCCATGGAGCCAAAGCGTGCTAAGGAATTTTATGAAAAATTTGTTGAAATTTTGAAAAAGTCGCAGATAAATGTTAAAACGGGGGTCTTTGGGGCGCATATGCAGGTAGAGCTTGTAAATAACGGACCTGTGACCATTATTTTATAAATATCTATACAAGTATTAAAATTTGGGTTAAAATTAAAGAATGTTTGAAAAATTTACTCAAAAAGCAATCGAAATAGTAACTCAGGCGCAGGAGGAAGCGCAGAGGCTCGGGCATTATCAAATACGCTCGGAGCATTTGCTTTTGGCTCTCTACATTCAAACAAAAGGCGCGCAGGCAAAGATTTTAGAGTTCGATAAAATCGAGCGCTCAAAATTAATTGAGGAAATTAATTTTTCTATTGGTGCCAAAATCAACCCTTCAGGGCACCATGAGGTAACTTTTAGCAAAAGTGCCAAAAGAATTTTAGATGTTTAGATGAAACACTTTTGCTTGCAAAAAAATACAAAAGTCGTTTTATAATGCCTCAACACATCGCCTTAGCGCTTTTTTCATCCGTTGATTCGGGCGCTTATAAAATTATTAAAAAATTCAATTTAAACGAAGAAAAAATCATTTCAAACCTTACAAGACTTTTGGATAAAAATTCAAACGAGGACTTTGAACATCCCGAAAATCTTAACGAAAACTTAAACGCGACACTTTCTAACATTAACAATTTCTTTAAAGAAAAAAATGTGGAAGAAATCCTGAACAATGCCGCTTCAAAGCTTTCTACCTGCGGGTATGAAATTTTAGGAACAGAGCAAATTTTGCAGTCAATTTTAGAAAACAATGACTATGAAGTAACAAAATTTTTGGACAAAACCGGCGTAAATAAAGATGTTTTCGCGCAAAAACTTCAAGGAATATCATCAAGAAGTGCAGAGTTTGAAAACTCTGAAAAACAAATAATATTTACCCCAAATGCTTTTAAGGCAATGCTTTTGGCAATTGATACCGCACGCGAACTCGGCAGCGTTGAAATTAAGCCCGAGCATATAATTTTGGGCATGATAAAAACAAAGACCGGAATTGCCTATCATATTTTAAAAGATTTAATCAATGATACAGAGTCTTTTGAGGAAAAACTGACTAAAGAAGTTACGGGCAAAACCCCTGAAATGCTCTCTATTTTAAGATTGGCAAAAGAAGAAGCGCAAAACCTTAACCGCACAAGCATTGGCACAGAAATGCTTTTGCTCGGTATTTTGGGTCTTGGCAGCGGAGTAGGCGCGAGTGCCCTGCATAAGCTCGGCATTACACTGAAAGATGCAAGGTACGAAGTAGAAAAACTTGTAGGCTGCGGAAGCGAGCACGATAATACACCGTACGAGTACACCCCGCGCGCAAAAAAAGCACTTGAGTGCGCCTATGAGATAGCAAAATCGCATAGTAAAACAAAAATTTCATCGGAAAATCTCTTGTACGCCATTACAAGACAGAAAGAGTGCCTTGCAATGAAAGTCTTAGAGGCGCTTGGCACGGATGTTTTAGAGATTAAATACGGCATAAGAAAAGAAATAGGCGAGGATTAAAACGCTTTTAAAACGCTTTCAATCCGCCGATTGAGCCATCAACTGTCTTTACGCCGTTTTTTGAAAAGTCAACTTTGTATGTTGCGCTCAAGCCTTCGCCCTGCACTTCCAGTATGTGTCCTATTCCAAAGTGCGGATGAAACACCCTTGTGCCTGCTTTAAAGGTGTTAAAAGAGGCTTTTTGCCCGCCATTCGGGCTTTTTGCCATTGCCTTGCATTTTGCAATTATGTCTGAAATATTTTTTTCGCTCTTTTGTTCCTTAATTTCCTTTTCATTTGCGCTGTTGTGCTTTACGACAAACGCTTTGTTCCCGCTTCGCTCAACCTTTTGCGAAGTTGTTTTTTTAAGGTTTTTTAAACTCGAGGCTAAATTATTTGAAAAGCCGCCCCCTTGCGCATTAGAGCCTGATTGAGAATTAAAACCTGCAGCTGAGCCGTAGTTTTTTGTAAAAGATTTTTTTGAAGAATTAAAGTCTTTATTTTCTCTGATTTTATCCGCGGCACTTTTAAAGGTCGAGCGCCTGTAATCGCTTTCATCCTCTCTATAAGAGCGCCTTGGCATGGAATTATCATCTTCCAATAAATCTTGCGGTATTTCATCTATAAATCTGCTTTTTGGAAAATACTTTATATCACCCCAAATACGGCGCCTTTGAGCCCAACTTAAATACAAATCATCCTTAGCGCGAGTTATTCCGACATACATAAGCCTGCGTTCTTCCTCAAGTTCACCTGCAGGCGCGCCAAAGGCAATACTTCTGGAGTGAGGGAACATACCCTCCTCAAGACCCGCAAGAAAAACAATCGGAAACTCAAGCCCTTTTGCCGCGTGCAAAGTCATAAGCGTTACGGACTTATCGTCCTCATTTAGCTGATCAATGTCAGATACAAGGGCAACCTGAGATAAGAAATTTCCCAAAAGTCCCAAATCGTCCTCCTCATCGCCAATAAATTCATCAGCTTCAAATTCCCTTACAACATTTACAAACTCTTGCAAGTTTTCAATTCTGGATTGAGATTCTATAGAATTTTCTTCTCTTAATTCTCCCATATAACCCGAGCGCTCAAGCACAACAGGCACAAACTCCGAAAGCTCAACGGAATTTTGATTGAGCGAAAACTCTTTTATTAAATCCCTAAAAGCTGCAAGTCTGGTTTTTGTGGCAGCGTTAAAATCATTACTGTTTTCAATATCTTCAAGTACATCAAAAATTGAACAGTCAAGCTCATCTGCAAGTGCGGCAAGCTTATTTACCGTAGTGTCGCCAATAGAGCGCTTGGGCACATTTATTATTCTTCTTAAACTTGCAGAGTCGTTGTGATTATAAATAAGTTTCAAATATGCAATAATGTCTTTAATTTCCTTGCGGTCATAGAACTTCAAACCGCCGACAATTTTATATGGAATTGAGTTTGACATTAAAGCTTCTTCAATTCCGCGCGATTGAGCATTTGTACGATACAAAATTGCAATATCATCAAGATTTGCGCCAAGATTTCTTATTTTACCCGCAATATAACTTGACTCCTCAAAATCATCCGAGGCTTCAAAAGTTTTAATCTTTGAGCCTGAACCTTTTTGAGAGTATAAATTTTTCTCCATTCTCTCGTTATTATTTATAATAACGGCATTTGCAGCGTCAAGAATATTTGCTGTCGAGCGATAATTTTGCTCCAGTTTAATTAACTTTGTGTTTTTATAATCTTTTTGGAAATTTAAAATAATTTTAAAATCTGCTCCGCGCCAAGAATAAATCGACTGGTCAACATCACCTACGGCACACAAGCTGCCGACATCGTCTTTTGAACCGTCAGAAGGATAGAGCATATTTATTAAATCGTACTGTGCCTTATTTGTATCCTGAAACTCATCCACAAGAATGTGCAAAAAGCGATTTGCATATTTTTCTCTGACTTCTTGGGAGTTTTTCAAAAGGTTAACACTCAGCATTAACATGTCATCAAAATCAAGCGCATTATTAAGTGCAAGCTGCTTTTCATACTCATAATAAACCTGCGCAATTTTATCGGACTGGTAATCTCTGGCATGGGTGGAAAACTCGTAAGCGTCCTGCATTTTATTTTTAGCATTTGAAATTACAGACTTAATCATCTTGGGATCAAAGCTTTTTTCATCCATATTTAGCTTTTTAAGGGCGTTTTTAATAACCGTTTTTGTGTCCGTATCATCATAAATTACATAGTTATTGTTCCAGCTTCTGCCGTCTTTTGTTTTGTAATTTTCCAAATCCCTTCTTAAAATTCTTCCGCAGATGTTGTGAAAAGTTCCGACCCACATACGCTTTACAACATCTTCGCCCAAATAATTTGAAAGTCTTTGCTGCATTTCTTTTGCAGCTTTATTTGTAAAAGTCACCGCCAAAATATCAAAAGGATTAACGCCTGAGTCAACTAAATTTGCAATTCTTGAAGTTAAAACCTTTGTTTTGCCACTGCCTGCACCTGCAAGTACCAGAATAGGCCCGAACTTTTCCGTAACTGCCTGATATTGCTCTTTGTTAAGCCCCTCAATATACGATTTATTTGCAATCATTTGTAAAAAACTTCCTCTAAAAATGTTAAGGACTTCCCAAAATAGGGAAAGTCATGGTATTATTAGCATTATAATACAAAAACAGATAACAGGGAACTTAAATGAGCGAAAACGAAAAAGAAAATCAACAACAATCATCTATAATGGTACCGCTGGATGACATGGATACAGTTTCAGATGATGACATACACAAAGTAGACACATTGGCACAAGAGCTTGCAACTATAAGACAAAGTGCCAAAAGAATAGCAATAATCGGCAGTCGTAATCTTACAATCACTCACCAGCAGATTATTGAAACGCTCACAACAAGCCTTGTTATGCAAGGAAATACAATAATCACATCAGGCGGTTCGTCAGGTACAAATGCCGCAGCAATACGCGGGGCTATGAAAGCAAACCCTGATAAATTAAAAGTTATTCTTCCCCAGACAATAGGTCAACAGCCATCAGACGTTCAAGACCAGCTTATTGGTGTTCCAAACATTATCGAACATCCTGACCGCGCAATGATGACTCTTGCTGATGCGTCAAGAATTTGCAACAGGGAAATTATAAGCGAATGCCAGCAGCTTATTTGTTTTCTTTCACATACTTCAAATACGCTTCATAAAGCGGTTGATTTTGCGGAAGATTCACACAAAGTTGTTACCGTTTTTTATCTGGACTAATTCAAACAGTTGAAATTGTACTTTTTTTTACAAAAAGTTATAATTTTTTCATATAATTATCTTAAGTAATGGAATTATTTGAGGTGAATTATATGACAGATATGGCATTAAATGAAAACGAGGGAGTAATTGTACAGATAATAGGACCGGTTATCGACGTTGAATTTCCGCATGGAAATCTGCCTGAAATTTACGACGCTTTGAATATATATTCCGACAACGGCGAAAAAACAACGGTTGAAGTACAACAGCTCCTTGGTGAAAACACTATTCGCTCGGTAGCAATGTCATCAACCGACGGTTTAAAGCGCGGCATGAAAGTAGTAAATACAAGCGAGCCTATTAAAGTACCTGTCGGAAAGGCTGTTCTTGGAAGAATTACAAACGTCTTAGGCGAACCCGTTGACAACAAAGGACCTATCGAGGCTTCGGATTATCTGCCTATTCACAGAGGTTCACCGAAGTTAACCGATCAAAACACTGATATCGAGATACTTGAAACAGGTATTAAGGTTATTGACCTTTTAATGCCATACCAAAAGGGTGGAAAAATCGGGCTGTTTGGCGGCGCGGGTGTCGGTAAAACAGTTCTTATTCAAGAATTAATTCACAACATTGCAATGGCGCACGACGGCGTATCCGTTTTTGGGGGCGTAGGCGAAAGAACGCGCGAAGGCAACGATTTGTACAATGAATTTAAAGAATCAGGCGTTTTAGACAAAGTAGCACTTATTTACGGTCAGATGAATGAACCTCCGGGAGCTCGTATGAGAGTAGGTCTTTCAGCACTTACATCTGCCGAATATTTTAGAGATGTTGCAAGACAAGATGTTCTTTTGTTTATTGACAACATTTTCCGCTTTGTGCAAGCAGGTTCAGAAGTTTCGGCACTTTTGGGACGTATGCCCTCTGCTGTTGGTTATCAGCCGACACTTGCTCAAGAGGTTGGTGAGCTGCAAGAGCGTATTACGTCAACCAAAGAAGGTTCAATTACCTCTGTTCAAGCAATTTACGTACCTGCAGACGACTTAACCGACCCTGCACCGGCTACAACATTTACTCACCTTGACGCATCAACGGTATTATCACGTCAAATTGCTTCGCTTGGTATTTATCCTGCCGCAGACCCGCTAGAGTCAAGCTCGAGAGCACTTGACCCCAATATCATCGGCGAAGAACACTATGAGGTAGCAAAAAAAGTTCTTGAAATTTTACAAAAATATAAAGACTTGCAAGATATCATTGCAATTTTGGGTATGGACGAATTATCCGAAGAAGATAAACTCACAGTAAACCGCGCAAGGAAAATTCAAAGATTTCTATCCCAACCTTTCTTTGTTGCCGAACAATTCTCAGGAACAAAAGGTAAATATGTAAAGCTTGAGGACTCTATTAAAGGCTTTAAGGAAATTATTGACGGCAAACACGATGATTTACCGGAACAAGCATTTTATATGGTCGGAACAATAGAAGATGCTGTTGAAAAAGCAAAACAAATGCAAACAGCAGCCGTTTAGGGTAAAAATATATGAATGAAAATTCAAATAAAATAAAACTAAAAATAATAACACATGAAAAAGTGGTCTATGAAGCGGATATAGACGAGCTGTATGTTCAGAGCACAGACGGCAGACTGGGTATTTTGCCAAACCACATCCCGATTGTCTGTGCGCTTGACATAGGCGTTACAAAAGCGGTTGTAGATAAAGAGTCTGTCTGTATTACCACCATGGCGGGGGTTTTGCAGTTCAGCGACAACGAAGCTACAATTCTGACCGACATAGCGGAACTTGGCTGTGACATTGACCTTGCGCGTGCAAATGCCGCAAAAGAGCGCGCTCAGGCGCGGCTTGCCGCAAAAAATGATAAAGATGATATTCTAAGGGCACAGTTTGCACTTGCAAAAGCTATTGCAAGAATAAGCGCCAAAGAAAAACATATTTAGAGTTTTTTGCCCGCGACACTCAGCACAAGTTCGTTTTCATTGACTTCTATAATCGCCCACCTTACGGGGTCAACGCCGTTTTGCCTGATTTCCTGTTCAATGAAGTCATTTTTGGGCGGCATTTGTGCGCTGTTGATTTTAATTATTGTGTCAATTATTTTCATCCGAGCAGTATCCCTGCCATGCAAGCCGAAATATAGGAGGCAAAAGTACCGCAGATTAAAGCTTTTATGCCAAGCTGTGCAAGGTCTTTTCTCCTTGAGGGTGCAAGCTCGCCAATTCCGCCTATCTGTATTGCAACTGAGCCGAAGTTTGCAAAGCCGCACAGGGCAAAACTTGCGATAACAATCGACTTGTGCGTAAGCAGATTTTGAATTGCAATCAAGTCGGTGTAAGCTATAAATTCATTCAAAACAAGCTTTTCACCCATAAGCGCCCCGACAGCCGATGCGTCCGTAAAAGGCACGCCCATAATAAGCGCGAAAAATGAAAATATTAAACCTAAAATTGATTTTAAATTCAAATCAGTCAAATCAATAAAAGGCAAACTAATATGCAGCACATTGTGCAAAAACAGCCCTATATAGCCAAGAGTCCAGTCAATCATTGCTATAAGCGCCAAAAGTGCGATGAGCATTGCAATGACATTTAAGGCAACCCTCATACCGTCGGATGCGCCGTGCGCTATTGCATCAATCAAATTTACATAGGGGCTTTTTATCTCAATTTTAACATCGTCTTTTGTTTTAGACTCCTGTGTTTCGGGAAATACAATCTTTGAAACCACAAGAGCGCCCGGAGCCGCCATAATGCTTGCCGCAAGCAAAAACTTGGCATCTACCCCCATTGCAATGTATATTGCCATAACGCCGCCCGCGATACATGCCATAGAGCCTGTCATAGAGGCTAAAAGCTCGGATTTTGTAACCGTTGCAAGATATGGGCGGATAAGGATTTGCGCCTCCACCTGTCCCACAAAAGCGCTTGCAATATTTGAGAGCGCCTCGGCACCCGAAACGTTCATTATTTTATACATAATTTTTGCGAAAAACTGCACTACGCGCTGCATAATGCCGAAATGATAAAGGATATTAACAATTGCAAGGACAAAAATTATTGTTATTATAAGCTTTGTTGCAAAGAGAAAATTTGCGCCCTCGTAGAAAATGGCATCGATTTTTTCGGGCGAATCGTTTAAAAAACCGAAAACAAAATCGCCGCCTGCATTTGCAAAGAAAAGTATTTTTTCAATACACTTTGCTACCGCACTGATGATTTTCTGCCCCAGAGGAACTGTTAAAATAAACACTGCAAGCAGAAACTGCAGGGCAAGCCCCGACAAGACGGTTTTTAGGCTTATGGCTTTTCTGTTGTTGGACATTAAGTAGCAAATGCCTAAAATAATTGCTATCCCGATTATTCCGACAAATCTTTGCACAGGCGCTCCTTTTTTATTTGATTATACTCAAAAGGAAAAAAACATGCAAAATTGTATGCCGCATATTATATTTTGTCATTATTTTTAAGATTTAGCACGTTTTTGATACTATCTTTAGTAACCATGGCAAAATGAGTGATTATACCGGCAAGAGCACCAATATTTAATGCTTTTAACCAGTGTGAATTTACACCCTTACTTTTCATAATTAGCCCTGATGCAAGACCTGTAATCGCAAAAACACCTGCGGTGGCTGCTGCCGTAACAGTAGCTTGCTTTGCTCTTTTCTTTGCAACATCAAGCCTTTTTTCTTCAGGAATCTGTGCAAACGCATTTTTTACAAATGGTTATTATCCTTGGCAACTTCGTTATATTTTTCAATTTTCTTATTTGTATTTAATATGCCCAAGACAAAATATGTGCCAACAGCGATAGCACTACTAACCCCAACCGCAAATTCCAATAATTTGTTTGCAGGTTTTTTCATAACAAATCTGCCAAAAAGGGTGCTTAATCCGCCTGCAGCAACGCCATAAATCAAGCCTGTTCCCATTGCATCTTTGTCAAGTTTTGCACTGTATTTCTGCAACTCAAGAGTTTCACTGTTGGTAAGTTTACGCTCTTGTTGATTAGCGGTAAAGTTTCTTGAAATTGAACTTTGAAAATTTACTTTCATTTTACACTTCCTGATAATTATTGGTTTTGTTCCCTGCCACTATAAATCTTGCTTATACTGTACAATAAAAACGAAGTAATTGCACCTACGCTTAAAAATGGTATAAGTATAGTTCCCGGTAAGGTATTAATCAGTTCTTTCTCTTTTAATAACTTAACTAATTCTTTACCCTTTTTCCCTTCAGTTATAGGTAAATTACTTTTTTTAAAGTAATCAATATCACAGGCTCTTTCAAGCAATTTTTCACCTGCGGCAACCGTACCGGCAATTATGCCCGCACTTATCTTTTCATTGTTTGCAATATACATTAAAGTATTATTAACATTGGTTAGGGGTCCGATACTGTTTTGTTGCTGCATAGGATTTGCATTACTTTTAAAATTAATCAAATTTCCTCCTTATTGGTATTATACAGGTTTTGCAGCAATATTCAAGCCCCCAATCAAAGATAAAAGGCTTTTTATTCGGTTTGATGAATAGCGATTATTCGGCACAGCTGCGAAGATTAACCCGATATCAGTCCCAAAACGGCATTAATAAACGTAAGCGGGTGCACGGGGCAGCCGGGGATATAAAGGTCAACCGGATATTTATCCAAAAATTCGCGGTTAAGTTCGCAGCTATCTTGGAAAACTCCGCCCGATATCGCGCAAGCGCCGCAGAGGATGACCACTTTCGGGTCGGGGGTGGATTTATAACAATCTTCAAGCGCATATGCCATATTTTTTGAAATCGGACCCGTGATTACAAGCCCGTCCGCATGGCGCGGGGAGGCAACAAAATCTATGCCGAACCTTCCCATGTCAAAATTAACGTTAGAGCAGGCGTTTAGCTCCATTTCACAGCCGTTGCAGCCGCCTGCCGAAACCTGCCTCAGTTTAAGGGATTTCCCGAAAACTCTCTTAATTTCTTTTCTGACCTCAATTGCGGTTTTTAAAAATTCATCTCCCTCCGTACCTTCCGTCACAACGAGTTTTTCCTTTGTTGAAGCGCCGAGTTTGTAAAAGTTTGAAAAGTCGATTGCCTTTGTTTTGCATACATTTTTACAAGCGCCGCAGAAGGTACATTTTCCCATATCTATTGATAAAGGGTTAAGTTTCAGTGCGCCTGTCGGGCAAACACTAAGGCAAGCCGTGCAATTGTTGCAATTGCTGCCGCAGAGTTTCGGAAGCCCTCTGAATTGCTCGCGCATGGGCGCATTTTTTATATCTTTTATAAACTGTTCGCCTTGATAAATTCTTGATTTTAGTGTATCAAACATATTTTATTCCTTATAAATCATTTCCGCAGTATGACAGGTTAAAGCTTTTGTTGCAAAGCGGGAAGTCTGAAACCCCGTTGTTTCTGACCGCAAGCGCAAGCCCGTACCAGTTATTAAACGAAGGGTCTTTTATTTTATATCTTGTAAGGTCTGAATTGGCGTCCGTCAGCGCAATATGCACCACTTCGCCCCTCCAACCCTCAGTTATCGATATTGCAAAAGAATTTGCGCTTACTTTATTTGTGCAGGGTGCAAGAAGCTCGTCTTTTGAAGGATTTTTAAGCATTGTAAGTATTCTCTTTGAAATTGAAAGCGACTCCATCGTTTCCTGATATCTCAACTGAAATCTGGAATTTACATCTCCCGTGCCTTTAAATATTTTCCTTGGAAGCGCAAGCGATTTAAAACATTCATCCGCAAAATCAAAACGCGAGTCAAGATTAAGTCCGCAGGCGCGCGCCGCCATACCGACAAGACCAATCTCGCGGGCTTTTTCAATATTTACGGTGCCCGTTTTTTCAAGCCTTGACATCACGGAGGTATTTTTGAGCATCGTTTTTACCATGCGCTCAACGTCTTTTTCGACTTTTTCAAAAGTCTTTATGGCGCGCTCGATTTTTTCGTTATCTATATCAAAATTCACCCCGCCGACATTAATAAGCCCTCTGCCAAAGCGGCTGCCCGAAAATTCAAGCATGGTGTTTATCACAAGCGTTCTTGTCGCGCCAAAAACTGACGCGCCCATAAGATAAGCAATATCGCCCGCTATTGCGCCCAAATCACCTATGTGAATTGCCGCACGCTCCATTTCAAGCGCAAGCGTTCTTATAAGCTGTGCTCTTTTTGAAACATTTATATCTTTTAAAATTTCCATAACTTTTGAATAGGCAAGGTTATGAGCAATTACACTGTCCCCGCAGATTGACTCCGCAAGAGCGTTTGAGGGGTGCTCAACCATTAATTTTTCAACCCCTCTGTTTTGATAGCCGAGCATAATTTCAAGATGATAAACCGTTTCACCGTTGCACATAAATCTAAAGTGCCCGGGTTCAATAACTCCGGCGTGAATTGGGCCCACCGCAACCTGATGGACTTCTTCGCCTTCCATTTCAAAAAATTTATAATCTTTTTGATTTTTTCTGACAGGCTTTAGCCATGGGTGATTAAGGGGTTTTATACCAAACTGCTCGTAAAATTCTCTCTCAAATATATGAAACGAGGGCATAACCTGTGTCAGGGAGTCGTATTCTTTTTCGTTTTGCCCGAAAAGCACGGATGACACGTACAAATCGCCGCATTCATCATCGGCAAGTATCACAAAAAGTTTTGTTCCCAAACTGCCCCAATCTTTTCCAAAGAATGCCAGAGGTCTTTTATTCAGGCTTATTATCTCCTCTCTTAATTCGCTAATTTTAAGAGTCGGAATTTCGTTAAGATTAATTTTTGTATTATTTTTTGTTTTAATCCAATTCATTTTATTATCCTCTAAAATCCTGCCATTGCGCAGTTTATAATGTCATTTAAAAACGGCGGAATGTACACGCCTAAAATAAATACGATTAAAAGCATGATAAACTGTGGTGCAAACATTGAAAAACAAAGCTTGTTGCGATTTTTCTCAATAATCGGCGCCTTATCTTCGCTTAATTTTGAAAAAGTCATATTAATAATAACTTTGCCTATGCCCCAGAGAATTATCGTCAAAAGCAGCACAAACAGCGCACAGAGCACATAATGACCTTCAACAAGCATGGTTTTAATCATTAAAAATTCGCTTATAAACAAAACGGAAGTCGGAAAGGCGCAGATTGCAAGGAATGAGAAAACCCACAGCCAGCCCGTTTTCTTATCTGCCTCCATCAGCGCATGCACCGATTTTATTCTTTTTGTTTCATATAATTCAAGCACATTTCCCGAAGTCAGGAAAAATGAAGCCTTTGCAAGCGAGTGCCCGATTAAGTGCAGAATAACGGCATACAATGCAGCACCGCCAAGAGCCGTACCTATTGCTAAAATTCCCATATTTTCAATTGAAGAATACGCAAGCATTCTTTTGTAGTTTTTAATATGGTAAACAAAAACCGCAGTAACAAATAAAGAAATAAAACCGCATATAAGGAGCATTGCCCTTGCCCAGACGTCACATTGTGCAATGTCTAAAATTTTAAATACTCTGACTATTACAAGAAAAGCGGAATTTAAAAGAGTTGCACTCAAAAGCGCGGATATGGGCGAGGGAGCCTGTGAATGTGCATCGGGCAGCCAGAAATGCATCGGCGCAAGCCCCATTTTTGTACCGAAGCCAAAGAGCATAAATACAAAAGACATCTTTAACCAGAAAGGATTAAACGCGGAGGCATTTTTGTATAACTGTGCAAAATCAAGTGTATTTAATTCACCCTGAGCGATATTTAAAAATATTATGCCCACAAAAGCAAGCGCAATACCTATCGAGCAGATAAAAACGTATTTCCATGCGGCTTCAATAGAGTGTTTTGTTTTATTAAAGTAAATTAAATAAGCGCTTGAAAGCGTTGTCGCCTCTACAAAAATCCAGGCGATACCGAGATTGCTCGAGAGTATGGTGCCTGTCATTGAAAGTACAAAAACCATTATCATAAAAGAGTAATATCCGATTTTTGTATCGGGATACTCAAAAGTTTTTACATAACCGTTGTTGTAAAAGGCAACCATTAAAAACACAAGGGATAAAATAAGCAAAAATATAAGGTTTGTATTATCAACGCTAAAGTAAGGCATGGTGCCGTCTTTGCCTATGCCAAACATTAAAAGTATGCTTGATACAAAGTGCAAAATCGCATAAACATTTACCATGGCGCAGTCAAAAGCTTTTTTCTTTACGAGCGCCATTAAAATGCAGGCGATAATCGGAAATATCAAAATTGTGTTAATCATTATTCATAATCCCTTAAATCTGATAAATTTGAAACTTCTAAATCCTTAAACTCTCTGTTAATTTCATTGACAAAAAGTCCGAGTATGTATATCGCAATAAATACATCAAGCAAAACACCCATATTTACAAGTACGGGCATTTCTTTTGCAACGGAGAGAGAAAGCAGAAAAATTCCGTTTTCCATAGTAATAAATTCTATAACGTTTGAAATAATTTTGTGTTTAATTGTAATTAACCACAGACTTATGATAATTATTGCAAGAGAAATACCGAAATACAGAGGCGAAATCATTTTCATACCTTCGCTTCCGACAAAGTAATTCGGAGCAATAAACCCCAGAAGCAAAATTATACTTGCAATCACAAGGCAGTAAAAATGCGGAATGTTTGCACCTATATCACGGCTGATAGCATTTTTTCGCACCACTTTAAACAAAAACCACGGTATCAAAAATGCCTTTACAACAAGGGTTTCAACCGTTAAAAAAGCAATGTTCAGCGCGCTTTGATGTTGAAAATGGCACGCACAGACAAGAAACAAAAGCACCCCTTGAATTATAAGAAGCCTTATGTGTGACACTATCCTGCTTGTAGCGGCAAGGTAGAGCATTGTTAGCCCTAGAAGTATTATAAAACCGTTTTCCATTTTTATTTTCTAGCCTCCAAACATCCTTGCAACAACAAGAGAGAGTACAACAAGCGCAAAAGAACTCATTACAAAAACAAATTCAAAAACGTGCGACATTCTTATCCTTGCGGTTGCAGATTCAATTGTTCCTATGACAACAGATATTAAAAACATCAATGCAATGTATAAAAGCGCGCTTATACCGAGGCTCAGCCCCTGAGGTATAACAATAGCGGCAATTAAAGAGGACAAAAGGAGCATTTTTATGCCCGAAGCCCAGCTTATAATCGCCAAATCGGCGGCTGAATTATCCAAAATCATTACCTCATGAATCATTGTAAGTTCAAGGTGGGTTGCAGGGTCATCAACAGGCACTCTGGAGCCTTCTGTCAAAATCATTATAAAAAGTACAAGTATTGCAAAAATACAAATTAAAACACCGTATCCGCCGGAATTTTGAATAATTTTGCCGAGCGAGTCAAAAGTAAAATTGCCGCACAGCGCCATAACGGAAGCAAGAAGCATAAAAAACGCAGGCTCAACTATTGTTGTAAAACAAGCCTCTCTTGAAGCACCCATACCTTCAAAGCTGCTTCCCGTGTCCATTGCGCTTATTAGCGAGAAGAATTTTGAAAGGCTTAAAATGTATGCAAAAAGTATAAAACCCGCTGGGATTGTTATTATTGCACTTGAAGCCACAAGCGGAACAAAAAGCGCCGCGAACAAAGTGCTTGAAAGTATTATAACGGGTGCTATTTTAAAAACGCCGCTTGTGGTTTTGCTTATCACAAAGTCCTTTTTCATCAGTTTTATAAAATCCCACAAAGGCTGAAATACTGACGCCCCGTATCTTCCGCCCCAGAAAGCCTTTGTCTTTTTAATGACACCGAGCATTAAAAAAGGCAAAAACAAAACAATTATTAAGTTTAAAATTTTAAGTCCCATTTTTTACTATCCTATAAACAAACATCCGATTATTATTAAAACAAGGAAAATAAGCCCGTATTTTATATAACTTTGAATATTTCCGCTCTGCATTGCCTCAAATTTTGACAAAAACCATTCGTCAAATTTAACAAGCGGCTTTAATATATAGGCTTCTTCAATGTCATCAATATGCAGGCTGAAATGAGCGCTTTTTGGGAAAAGCTGTTTTGGTTTTTCAATATCAAAAACCTTTTTAAACAAAGGTCTTAACATTGACAAAAACGGGCTTGCATAAGATGACGCGCTGTACTGCATGCGGCTGTTTCCTCTGTCATATCCGCAGCCCCAGGTGTTGTGAAGCTGCACTTTATTTGAAAATTTCGTTTTAATAAAGAGCAAAACGAGGGTAAAGAGTATAAAACCAAGCGCACAGAACGAAATTGTACTCATTAAATCACAGCATTCAAAAGATGAAGCGTAATTTAAACCCGAAACCGTGCTTGCCGCTTCAAGTACATATTTTAAAATATACTGCGGGAATACACCTATTAAAAGCGCAAGAACTGCCAGAAATCCCATCGGGAAAAGCATTGATTTTTCAACGTCATCCTTTGGCATTTGGGCGTTTTCACTCCTTGGCATGCCAAGAAATATTATGCTGAAAGCCTTTGTAAAACATAAAACAGCCATTGTACCCACAAGCGCAAGCGCGGCGATTGCAAATATTAAAGCGATAAGTGCAAAAAAGTCATTTATTAAAAGACCCTTTAACATGCCAAAGTATATTAAAAACTCGCTTATAAAGCCGTTAAACGGAGGAAGTGCACATATTGCAACCGAGCCGATTAAAAACAAAACCGCACTGTATGGCATGGTTTTTATCAATCCGCCCAAAATTTCAATGTTTCGCGTATGTGTTTTTAAATAAACTCCGCCCGCACTCAAAAATAACAGTTCTTTAAATATTGAGTGGTTGAGTATGTGCAAAATGCCTCCGCCGAAACCAAGCGCACTCACAAGCGGCTGATTATAGCACATACCGAGCATGCCGACACCTATACCCGTGCCGATTATTCCTATGTTTTCAATGGAGTGGTAGGCAAGCAGCCTTTTTAAGTCGTGCTGGGTTATGGCGTAGAGTACCCCGTAGATCGCGGATATTAAAGAAATTATTAAAACCGTATATGCAATTGCCTTTGAAGGGGTGCCGCAAATTGAGAGCATTCTTAAAATCCCGTAAATGCCCGTTTTAATCATAACCCCCGACATAATTGCGCTCACATGACTCGGTGCGGCAGGGTGCGCATCAGGCAGCCAGTTGTGAAAGGGTACAAAACCCGCCTTTGTTCCAAAACCTATAAACGCAAGAGCAAAAACAATGCCTGCAATTTCTTTATTCTCGCCAAGCGCAAGGGTAAATCCCGAAAAATCATACGCGCCGGAGGTAATTGCGCAAATTGCAAACGCAAGTATTATAAAAATCACGCTTATGTGCATAAAAACAAGGTATTTAATGCCTGCGCCAAGCACCTCTTTTTTATCCGACTCAAATATAACAAGGAAAAACGAACTGAGCGACATAATTTCCCAGAAAATTAAAAACATCAACGCGTTTGTACAGGTTACGACAAGGAGCATTGATGCTATTAAAAGAGTCAGAAAAATTATATGAGAGTTAATATTTTTTGCTTTTTGTAAATAAGGTTTTAAATACCCGTTTGAATAAATAACTCCCATTAAACTCATAACACATATTACAATCACAAAAAATGCACTTAAGGGATTAAGCGCAAATTCAACCGTTTTAAACAAAGGGTTAAAGTTTAGCGCATAGCCCAAATTCACGTTGTTAAAAAGAACCCAAAAAGCAGGCGCCGCACACAAAACAGAGCCAATCGCCGCCGCCGTGCCCGCCGCTTTTAATTTATTCTCTCCCTTAAACGCGCAGGCAAGAAGTCCGCTCGCCAAGAAAACTAAAATTCCGATAAAAAAATTGTTCATACTTCCATCCCAAAGTTCGACCGAGTATTAATAACAAACGGTGTTATAAAACTAACAAAGCACAATGTCAAGTGTGAATTTTACAATTAAAAATTCCCCCTTGAAAAATTAATTTTACGATATAAAATTTTGGTTGCGACTTTTGGTCATTAACAACTTAAGATTTCATACAGAGCCGTATAACCTTATATGCACCGTATTCAGACGCTGTTTTATCAGCGTGTTGTTGATGTCTGTGAATTGAAAAAGGAGAAAATTAAAAATGACAACACAACAAAATCTTGATACAAAAGACTGTATCTCGCCAAGTCATGTGGCGCATGAAATTGCGGATAACGTTATGCCCGCAAAAGCGAACTTCAGAAAATCAAAAACTTTTGTGCTTGCAATAGCGGCGGGCGCACTCATCGCTTTTGGCGCACAGGTGTCGCTAAACGTTATGACGGGAACGGAAGCTGTCAGCTGGGGTTTTGCAAAGCTAATCGGTGCAATGACTTTTGCAACAGGGCTTATGATGGTAGTTTTAACCGGTGCAGAGCTTTTTACCGGTAATGTTATGATGACATTTTCGGTAATAGAAAAGAAAACAAGCCTTGCAAAATTACTGAGGAACTGGACAATTGTTTATTTCGGCAACTTTGTGGGCTCGGTGCTTCTGGCAACGATAATCTACTTTACGGGCTGTTCGCACAACTCGCATGAAGCACTCGGGGTTTTAGGCTTAACAACCGCATACACAAAAGTAAACTTAACTTTTGTTGAAGCATTTACAAGGGGTATTTTATGTAACTGGCTTGTTTGCCTTGCAATTTGGATGGCTTCCTCCTCACGCCACGTTATAGGTAAAATTTTTGCAATATTTTTCCCGATTACGACGTTTGTGGCTTCAGGCTATGAGCACAGTATTGCAAATATGTACTTTATCTCAAACGGCTTATTCTTAAAAGCAACACCGGCTATTGCGGCAGCATCGGGCTACACGGCGGAACAACTTGCAACTTTAAATATTAAATCGTTCCTTCTGGGCAACCTTTTGCCTGTTACTCTGGGTAATATGGTCGGCGCTTTTGTATTTGTCGTCCTGTTATTCTGGACTGCATATTTAAGAGATGACCATGGAAAAGATATAAAATAATAATAAAAGGCGCTCGACAAGGGCGCCTTAATTTATTTATCGGGGCAATGAAAAAGATTTTATTAAGCGTTATTTCTCTTTTTATTTTTATGCCGTTTTGCCTTTGCGCGCAGGATGAAATCCGGCTGGAAGAAAATTTTGACGAGCCTGACGGAGATTTTATCCAAAACGTAACGGGTAAAACAAAAGAAGAAATAGAGCATGAACTTCAACAAGACAAAGATAACTTTTTATCAAATATGATAAAAGCGCCCAAAGAAGTGGTTAAACTGCAAATAGAGCGCACGGACGTACCTTCGCAGCTGTTAAAAGACCAGCTGACAATGAAATTTGACAGAGGACCGCTCGAGAGTCTGCACACCTGGGTTGCCTTGCAGGGCAACATTACAACGCAGATGAATGAAAACTCGGACACCGATACGAAATTCAACATGGCGTTGATAAATATAATATTTGACGGAAAATTCAGGGGAGGCAAGGAAGGTTTCCGCTTAATGCTTGACCCTACCCCGACCCACTCCCACGGATTTTTTCAGCAGCTTATTCAAGATGCCTACTTTGAAACAAACAGAATACCTCATCACAATATCTTAATCGGTAATTCCCGCCCCGGCGTAGGGTACGAAGGCGCACAATCTCCCTATACCCTGCCTTTTGTAGCCCGCTCGCAAATTTCAAGAAATCTTGCAAACGTAAGGAAATTCGGACTAAGGGTGAGGGGGGATTATTCCCTTGTTGATTACGATTTTGGCGGCTACAGCTCCGATACTTTTTTTCAGGAATTCTTCCCGGGCTTTGAATTTGACGGATGGGTAAACTTAAAGCCTCTCGGTAAAACTGACGGCAAATGGGGAAAAATTGTGGCAGGCGGCGGAATTGTCGCGGGCAAAAGGCACTCCTGGGACTATTTTATGACGGGTGCCGCATTAAGCTATGAATATAAAAAATTCTGGGCAAGGGCGGAGTATGCAAATTCCGACGGGTCAAACGGCGGCAGCGGCCCCACAAACAAAGGAGCAGAGGGCTTTTATGTAACTGCGGCATATCATCTTACAAAAAAAATAGAATTACTTGCAAGATATGATGAATTTAACCCCGATAAATCAAAAAATCACAACAGCACGCGCGAGTACACCGCAGGGCTTAATTACTACATAAAAGGTCAGGCGCTGAAGCTTATTTTAAATTACGTCTACTGTCAAAATGACACAAAAGACGTCTCGCATAAAATTATCGTCGGCACACAAATTGTACTGTAGGCAAATTTGTGCTATATTCTTATGGTATGAAAAAAGTAGTTTCCGTACATGATGCCATAGAGTTAATAAAAGACGGCGCCAGTATAATGATTGGGGGCTTTTTAAGCTGCGGAACGCCAGATAAGCTGATTGACGAGCTTGTAAAACAGGGCAAAAAAAATCTTACAATGATTTGCAATGATACTTCTTATCCGAACACGGATAAGGGCAAGATAATTGCAAATAAACTTGTAAAAAAACTTATCGCGGCGCACATCGGCACGAACCCCGACACGGGCGCGCAAATGCACAACGGCGAAATTGAAGTCGAACTTATCCCCATGGGCACGCTGGTTGAAAAAATAAGAGCCAAAGGCGCAGGACTTGGCGGTGTCCTTACTCAGACAGGCGTGGGCACAATTTTAGAAGAAAACAAAGAAACTATTGAAATCGAAGGGAAAAAATTTATATTTGAAAAGCCTCTGGGGGCGGATTTTGCACTCATTTACGGCACCAAGGTGGACAGCTTCGGAAATGTTGCATTTTATGGTACAACGAGAAATTTTAATACCGTTATGGCAACTGCTGCAGATACTGTTATTGTGCAGGCTGACGAGATTGTTGAGTGTTTAGATCCTAATGATGTTGTTATTCCCGGGTTATTTGTTGACTATATTGTTAAGCGGGAGGAAGTATAGTGCCTGTTGCTCAAAATCTGATGACAAAAGAGAAAATAAGAGAAATAATTGCAAAACGGGCGGCGCGCGAGTTCAAAAGGGGCGATGTCGTTACTTTGGGAATAGGCTTGCCGACAGAGGTTGCAAATTATGTGCCCGATGAAACAAGGGTAATTTTTCAATCCGAAAACGGTCTTTTGGGCGCAGGCAGGCTGCACAAGGGAGAAAGACCCGACCCCAGAATTATAAACGCCGGAGGCGCCTATGTAGAGCCGACTATGGGGTGCTGCTTTTATGATACTTTAATGGCATTTACGATTATGCGCGGCGGACACATCGACGCCACCGTTTTAGGGGCGCTTCAGGTAGACGGCTTTGGCAATATTGCAAGCTGGATGATTCCGAATAAATTTGTTCCCGGGATGGGAGGCTCGATGGATCTTGTTGTCGGCTCAAAAAGAGTAATCGTTGTTATGGAGCATACTTCTAAAGGGCAGATAAAAATAGTTCAAAAGTGCGATTTGCCACTAACTGCACGTGGCGAAGTTGATTTGATAATTACCGAGCGTTGCGTGTTTGATGTGGATAAAAATGGACTTTTGTTAAAAGAAATAAATCCAATCTTTTCGCTTGATGAGATAAAAGCTTCAACAGGGGCTGATTTTAGAGTATCAAGTGAATTGTGCGAGATGGTTTTATAATTTATTGCCCCTCGGTTTTGCTTATTTTGCATAAAAAATTTGTCGATTTGGGCTTGCAAACCTGCTTTGCAATGGCAGACTTGCCAATTGTTCAAGTCCCCTCTAGAATTTACTGTGGTTTTGCATAAAAAATTTGTCGACGGGGGCTTGCAAACCTGCTTTGCAATGGCAGACTTGCCAATTGTTCAAGTCCCCTCTAGAATTTACTGTGGTTTTGCATAAAAAATTTGTCGACGGGGGGGACTTGAACTCTACCGTATCCCGTTTTGTGGCGTGTATATCGGAATTCTACGGTACATTTTGTACAGTTATTGCCCCTATTAAATATATCAGTAAGTACATAATTAGTGCATAGTTTTGTTCTTTAATCGGAGTTATTACATTTTAACTTGGAGTGGTTAAAGACTCTCACCCACTCCGCTTCCTTTTATAAGGAAAAAAGAGTCTTAAGAGAGTCAAAGGAAGCAAAAATGATAGAGAGTTTAGGGATTATCCCATACATACAGCCAAAAGGCTTACAACAAAAAGAATTCAACGGAAAATAAAAATGAATATGAAGATATAATATGTACTTCTTATACTCCTTATTTTCCATCTTATTTTCTAGGCACTTTAAAAAAATATATGTAGATAAATTAGATTATATGGTTGGAATGAAGGATTTTGAAACATTATTTAATGAACTAAATATAAATAATAAGTATATTCCAAGAAATAACAAGATATATAGTGTAATAAATAGAACTATCTTAAACAATATAAAAGTATTAACAAATAAAGAAATTAAAATAATTAGTGATTATACAAATAGAATTGAATCATCACTCTATACTAAGATTGGTTTTGATTTTTATGCGTTACATCACCTGCAACAATATCATATCAAGGATATCCTTGAAGATATTGAGTCTGGTGTATTACACAAATTTATAGAGCTAAACTACGGTAAAACTAATTTAAAGATTCATTTATTTCCACACAAGTGTATGAAAGAGAAGAATATTCCTTATGATGAAGCCCTATCATACTGTATCAGTGTAATGTGGGCAACGCTTATTAGCATTGTTGCAACAAAAGACAAAGCAAAAAATACTTTAGAGCTTTTAAAAGAGGTCTTTTATTTTCTTAATCCTATATTAACAAAAATGGTAATATGCTCTCATAGAGCCTTAATATCAAATGGTTATTCTTTTATACAGGAAATAAGCCAATTAACATCTGCTGATAAATTTATAGATATTAAAACACCTTGTAACAGAGTCGTTATAAGGTGGTCTCCACGCTCCGATAGGTTCGAAAACTATATTTACAAGTGCTTCAGGCATGATGTTTACGACTATGATGACGAATCCCCAAAAGATGTAAGAGGCGACAGCAATGGTAAACGCTGTTTAATATATGATTGCCAAATCAATAAGGACGAATTGATAACTCAAATTACGGTAGTTGGACAGAACATTATGAGAGATTTAACGGGATACTACACCTCTCCTATATATGGATTATTGGCAGATGTTGATATCCTTGAAAATTATGAATTATCTTCTTTATTTCGAATATTAACAGGGACAAAGGTGCATAACAATATATTCAAACGAGAGCTGGATAAAGCCTATGAAGATGTTATATCAGGTAAGGTGAAATTTATATTTGATGGGGATTTTGGCACATCTGAAGCAGACCAAGACCTAACAGATGGCATAAATAATGATGAAACAGTGTCAATTTCGGATAATAAAGCCCCTAAAAATAAAAGATGCAAGTATTTAAAAACATTAGCGGATGCTTACAGTAGCGGA
>CASGEP010000034.1 GCA_949300515.1 uncultured bacterium | reverse complement strand
CATGCCGAGTTGACCGCCTTTACTCGCTTCATACGCTACTCTGTCGGGGATTGCTCTATATGCCGTGTTTGAATTTATGAAAGTTATACTCCCGCCGCCGTTTTCCTTCATGCGCTTTGCCGCCCGTTCGATTATCGCGTAATTCCAACAGACGTTCGTGTTTATCACGCGCATAAAATCTGTCAACGGATTTTCGAATATCTTCATATTAAGTCCCTGATCCGCCGCGTTAAGCACACGGTGCTTTATAAATATACCTCTTTTATCGAGTTCGGAAAATATTTCGTCTATCGTCTTTTCGTCGACCGTTCTTTCGTCTTTTAATGAGTCGGCTGTAAAACCGTAAATTTTTACGTCCTGATATTTTTCGGCGTATTTCTTTTCCGCTTCCTTTACCTTTTCGGCGTTTCGCCCCGTAAAGACGACGTCGTATTTTTCGCTTGCGAATTTTTCAACTATATCAACGCCCATAATCTTAGCGCTTCCCGATGTCGGTTTTATAAGTCCGCACATCATTTTAAAAGATGTGGATTTTCCGGCGCCGTTGGGTCCCAAAAGTCCGAAAATCTCTCCTTTTTTTATACAAAAAGTGTTATTTTTAACGGCATAGAAATCTCCGTATTTTTTCTCAAGATTATTTGCTTCAACGGGGTATTCAACGTCGCATTTTTTTAATTCAAAATTCTTTGCAAGGCTTGAGTCCTTCTCTTTCCAGCCGCCCATAAGCTCGATTACCTTATCTTCAAAACCCTGAGTGCTCTCGCTTAGACCCTTTGGCGTGCCGCTGTAGATAATTTTACCTTTATTCATTACAATACAGTAATCAAAACCGTGCGCCTCATCCATATAGGAAGTTGACCATATTGTCGTCATATTGCCCGCTGAAAGTTCATGTACCATCCTCATTAAGTCTTTTCTTGATATAGGGTCAACCCCGACCGAGGGTTCATCTAAAATTAGCAGGTCGGGTCTGCCCAAAAGTGCGCAGGCAAGGGCTAATTTTTGTTTCATCCCTCCCGAAAGCTTGCCCGCAAGTCTTTCTTTAAACATTTCAAGGTTTGTAAACTTATAGAGTTTTTCAAACATTTCTTTTTTGTCTTTTTGCGCAATTTCTTTCAGTTCGCCGTAGAGTTCAAGATTTTCTCTGACGCTTAAATCTTCATATAATCCGAACTTTTGGGGCATATAGCCCAAAATTTTATTTATTTCTTCTTTTTCGGTTTTCGGGTCCAGATTGAGGGTTATAACAGTGCCCGAATTTGGAATTAAAAGACCCGTGATATTCCTTAAAAGCGTGGTTTTCCCCGCGCTGTCGGGTCCCACAATTCCTGTTATTACGCCTTTTTTGATACGGGTGCAGATGTTATCAAGCGCCGGATATTCAGAGTTTTTAAATTTGTAAGTAAGGTCTTTAATCTCAATTGCCGTGCTCATTTTCATCCCCCTGTTTTATATTGATTTCAACGGTCGTCGGCATTCCCTGCCTCAAATACTTGTCAACCTCATCAACATAAACCCTTATGCGATAGACTAAATCGGTCCTCAATTCCTCTGTTTGAACAGTTTTCGGGGTAAATTCCGCAACGGGCGAGATGTAGCCTATTCTCCCCGTGTATTTTCGTCTTTTATTTGTTTTCGGGTCTATTGAGTCCGTGTACACAAGTGCTTTCATATTGTATTTTATGTTGCCCAGATTTTCCTCGGATACGTATGTCCTTATCCAGACGGGCTTATTAAGCGATATTGTATAAACGGGGGAAGATAAATTGACCACCGAGCCTTCTTCTAAAATTCTCGTTGTGACAATGCCGTCGTTGGGGGCGTAAATCCTTGTGTTATCAAGGTCGTCTTTATAAATTCTGTTTTGTTTTTTCTCGGATTCAAGCCTTGCAAATGACGTTTCTTTATCTTTTAAAATCGAGTCGCACTCTTGTTTTGAGGTTGTACCGTCCGCGCAAAGGGCTATGTTTCTTCTGAAAACGGACTGGGCATTGTCGTTTTGCGCGCTGTACAGTTTTATATCCTCAAGAGATTTTTCGTATTTTGCCCTGTATATAATGTCGTCCAAAACGGCAAGAAGTTCGCCTTTTTTGACTTCGTCCCCCTCCTCTTTTAAAAGTTTTATAAGCCGCCCTTCCACTCTGAAACCAAGGTCAACCTGACGTATTTCAATATTTCCGTAGAGAGTTATAACATCGGGGTTTTTCCTGTTGAGTTTAATAATTATAAAAATTGCCGCCAAAATTAATATAACGATGATAATGATAATTATTATTTTTTTATGTTTCAAAGCGCACCTCCGACAGATTTATAAAGAGATATCGCATCTAAAAACTTTTGTGTCTTTTTCTCCGTGTAATTTTGTTCCTCAAGAAGGGTTTGGTTGTATTCATCCAGATATGAAACATAGTCGCTCACACCGTTTTCAAAGCGCAAACCCTCAAGTTCAAAATTATCCCTCTGTGTATCAAACCTTTGATTTGCCTCATTCAGTATGTTTGAGTCGTACTTTGCCTGATAAAGCGCATCATTTACATCTTTTATCGCAGATAAATTTGTGTGCAGAAAATTTTCCAGAAGCTCGCCGTAGCAGGCTTTTTTGAATTTTAAATTTGCGATTTTTCTTCCGCCTTCAAAAATGCTCTGGGTTGCGCCCGCGGCAATAGCCGCAAAGGTTGCGCCCCAGGAGAAGAAATTTCCCGGCCCCAGAGTGTTAAAAGTGTATATGCCTTTTATGTTAAAAGTAGGAAAAAAGTCCTTTTTTGCAACCGTTATATCTATTTTTGCACTTTTTAATTTTTCAAAAGACGAAAGAACGTCCGGACGGTTAAAAATTAAATCCGAAGAAATTTCATCCGGCAGGGTTAAATTTTTTGCAAAGTCGTCAAATTTTCCCCTTCCAAAATCTTCAATACAATAGGCGCTCCTTGCGCACAATAGTGCAAGAGCATCAAGGAGCAGCTTTTGCTCTTTTTTTATGCTCTCAAGTTCCTCGTTTTCACGGCTTAATTCTCTTTTTGCCTCGTTCAGCTCTGTTTTTGATACCGTTCCAAAGTCATACTTTTTCTGTATTCTATTTAAAATTTCTTTTCTGTTTCGGACAATTTTTTCCTGTAGCTCAAGCGTTTTGTCGAATTTTAAAATGTTTATATAAGTTGTTGCCACATCGCTTGCAAGCATTATGTAAACCGTTTTTTCGTCGTAGAGCTGTGCTTTATAGAGCTTTTTTTGCGATTTCGTTTTATCCGCGTTTTTAAGCAGCAAGTCCGCTTCGTAGTTAAATTCAAAAGGAAGAATAAAACCGTTTTTCCTTACGGCAAAATTATCGGCATTATCAAGCATGGGAATTTTTAAACCCAGATAATTTGCCGCAACGGTCATTGAAGGCAGTTGATTTGCAAAGCTTAAGCGCACGTTTTGCCTGAACTGCTCGGATTTATACAGGGCGCTTTTTGCCTTGTGGTTATTTTTCAGCGCCTCAAGTATGTAGCAGAGCAAAAACTCATCGTCAAAACTCTGCCAGAAGCACATATTTACATAAGACAGCCTTTTGTTTAGCTCAAAAGCCTGTTCTTCTTTGCAGTATGCCGGCAGCAAGAGAAAAAGCAAAAGCAATATGATAATTTTGCGCAATATAATCTTCATTTTGTTGAGATTATATTGCGCATTTGAATACGAGTAAATTAGCCCGTAAGGTTATATATTAATAAGGTATTTGTGTGCCTTTTTTTGTTTTTTCTATAACTTTCAGAATTTCATCTTCAAGAGCTAAAAGCCGTTGTTTCTTTTCCGGGCTCTGTGAATTTTGCCAATCTTCAAGCTCGCGCTGAAATTCATCCGAGCTTATTATGCAGTTGCCGGTGCCTACAGCGTCTGTGTATTTTTGCGCAAATTGTTCCACAAAATCAGAATACTCGCTTACAATTCTGTCTGAAACATATTCGGCGTTTATAAGCATTGTTTGTACGTCATGTTCGATTTTTTCCTTCATGCCCTCAGACATATTTGCCATGTTGAATTCATCGTACGCAAAGGATATTCTGCCCGTTCTAGCACCCATACCAAGATGCATAACGGCATTTTTTGCAAGCATTGTTGCGCTGTTCATATCCTGAAAAATTCCGCCGCTGCCTTTCATGTTATAAAAATGTTCTTCGGTTGAGTATCCGCCGAAGCTGCAAACCAAATCGGCGAATATTCTCTCAAAGCTGTATTCGTTATTTTGAGGATAACCGAGGTATGTCACAGCACCGTAGTCGCCTCTCGGGTCAAGGGCAATAAAATCAAGCGGGCTTGGCATATGCCACTGTTTGCCGCCTTTTTTTGCAATATCGTACATTATTTGCGCATTCAGGGCATGCCCGCATTCGTGTTTTGCGACAATTTCGTTATCTTTCGGCGTAGAAAACCTTGAGGACACTCTGCCCGTTGTTACACGAAGGTATGCTTCGGTAAAGTCGGATTTATCTATTGTGCTTTTGCCCCTTTCCCGCGACACTTCCTCGGCTTTATCGATTATATAAATCAAATCAACAACGCTTGCGCCTCTTGCCGTTTTGGAAATGCTTTCTATAATCTGATTTCTTTCGTTTTCATCTTTGCCGACCTGAAGGCTGCTTCTGTCAAGATAATATCTCAATACATCTTCCGTTTCTTTTGAATCCTGCGGAGAGTAGATTACTATTTTGTTTAAAAATCTGTTTGGCTTCATGATGTTTTCATCAAGAGCGTACGGGTAATTTGTGGAGCCTATTATAACAAGGTTAATATCCTTAGACCTTCTTAAACTGTCCATTTCTGCAAGAAGCTGTGAAAAGGCTTTTTGTTCGTATATCGATGAAATTCCCGCAAGGGGATTTGAAGCAAAGTTGTCAAAATTTTCAATAAAAATCATTGCTGTTTTGTTTTTGTTTGCTTCAGCCTGTGCCTTTGCGGTGTCAATAAGTTTCTTTATTTTCAGCTCGGACAAATTAGAGTTCTGGCTGAGCGCATCAATGTCTTTGAGGGCAAATTCGCGCGCATTTATTGTAATCATCGGTATTTGAGCTTCTCCCGCGATACACTCCGCAACATGCCTTCTTCCGCCGCCGTATGACGTACCGTTATCAAGGTATGTTACATAGCCCTTTATCTGCCCTTTTTTGTTTGATGTTATTGAGTTTACAACACTCTTTGCTTCCGCTCTTGTCATCGGGCTGCCTGCAATGTCGTCAAGATTTTTGCCCGTGTTGGAGATTATCTTGACCCAGTTCTGACTGTCGTCGGCAATTTTTGTTTCGCCCGCCTCGGACTCGTATAAATATATATCATCAAGCGTTATTTCGTCTTTGTCAACATAATACAGTGTAAGTTTATTCAGATATTCCATAGCTTTTTCGGGGAAGTAGCCGTCACGCTCGCTTGTGATTTCAACGGCACGCTCAATTACTTCGGGCGAGAGTCTTTTGTTGAGTAATGACTGAACATATCTTACCCCTTTTTCGCTTGCAAGAATGTCTTTTGCGCCCTGAGCGTTGATTGTCGGAATAGATAGAGTTGAGTAATCCGAGAAGGTATCTTTCAGAAAAGCTCCCTGTTTTGTGTGTTCGTAGTAGTTGTCTTTATTGGAGTACAAAACCAGTCTTACATTCGGAATGTTTGAATTTTTAAGCAGTTTAATTTCATCTCTGGTAAATTCAGCCGAGTACGTGTCGTGCAGCTCGTCTCTGACTAATTCTGATTTGAACAGTTGAAAAAAGTCCAACACGAAAATATGTGTTTTATCGGGCTGTTTTTTTGCCTCTTTTGCAAACTGTTCAAGCGCAGGGAAGGTTATACCTTTGTTAAAGATGACAATTTCCGTGTTTTGCGGGTTTAAATTGTTGTATTTTTGCCCCGGTTTTTTAATAAGATTGGCAAAGCTTGACAACAGGTGTGGTATTGACTCGCGGTTTTCGCCTTCATAGGTTATATAAACATTGTTGCCGAGGTCTAAGTTTCTCCAGAGTCTGTCTGCTTTATCATCGTAAAATTGCAGATGGTGTTTTTGTTTTGAGGGTTTATCATCCACAATTACGGCTTTTCTGAGTTCATAAATCATATCTTTCATAATTTTGCTTACAAGGATATCATTTGAACTGCCCAGAGCCGCAAGAAAAATACTGTCGGCAAAAGTATAGTTTAATCCTTCTTTTGTGCAGCTGTATACGGAGTTTATTTCTGCCGCAAGCCGGCTTGAAATTCTCGGACCTAAAATTCCGCCTTTTGGAATATTCGGGTTTTTAAGTTCTTGATTTAATTTTGCTATATACTTTTCAACTATTTTTTTAATTTTTTCTCTTGCCTGAGGGTCATTGAGCGCTCCTCCTTCTCCGATAAACTGCTCTATCACAAAAGGAGTTACATAGCCCCCTTTCTGTTCAAGGTCAGAGTAAGACTTTGTGCCTTCATTAAGCTGTGTTAAATATTTGTTGAAATCGTTTAAAACTGCAAAAAGCAGATGGCTTCCGGTGATTAGCGCATGGTTTCGCACTTTTGCGCTCCTGTATGCGCTATCCCATATTCTGTCCGAGCTTTGGGTGAAATCCCTCTTTGAGGCTTCAAAATTGCTTATGCTGGATTGTTTGAAATTTTTTCCGAAAGACAAATCATAACTGCCGTAATTCAGACCTGTTTGTGCCATAGGACTTGTTTGCGATACCGTAGTTTTGCTGTTTTGCTTGTTTGGAGTTTTATTTAAAGTGTTTTTTGTGCTAAATGCCGAAATGCTGTTGATTTTCAATATAATACCCTCGTCAATCTTATTGAACTTACAAATCCCGTGCAAAATTTTTTTTGATAAAGAAAAAAATATTTTCAACTTTTTTTTACAAAAATTAATAGAGTACGGGGGGATGAATTTTGCTGCAGAGTAATTTATAAAATTAAAAAAAGAAAGAGGTAGAAATGTTTAAAAAAATATTACTTGCAACAGGTGCAATCACGGCGGGCGTTATAGGATATAAAGCTTTTAAAAATGTACACAGAATGCCCTTAATCGGGGACAGAGCACCGTTTTTCAGTGCAAAAACCACAATGGGAACGGTTAATTTCCCCTGTGACTACAGCGGCAAGTGGGTCATTTTGTTTTCTCATCCCGGAGATTTTACACCCGTTTGTACATCCGAGTTTATGGCATTTGCAAAATACTACGAAAAATTCAGAGAGATAAATACCGAGCTTATAGGTTTATCGGTCGACAACATCGAATCGCACAAAAGCTGGCTGTTATCCATAAACGAAAAACTCGGGGCGGACATTAAATTCCCCATAATTGAAGATAAGGACGGAGAAATAGCAAAGAAATACGGTATGCTGCAAAATGATACAAAAACTGTCCGTGCGGTTTTTGTAATATGTCCGAAGGGTAACATTCACGCTATCATCTACTATCCGCAAACAATAGGCAGAAATTTGGATGAAATTTTGAGGCTGACAACGGCGCTTCAGGTCAACATAGCTTTTGAAGTTGCAACTCCCGCCAACTGGAGTGAAGGAGATGATGTCATTGTTCCTCCGGATAAAAGAGCGTATCAGATGAGCGATGAAGAAAGAAAAGAACAAAATATAACCTGTCACAACTGGTATTTGTGCACAAAAAAATTATCTAAACAAGAAATAGACGAGAAATTAAAAAAATAAATAAATCGCAAAAACAGTTGATGTAAATAATGCTCCGATGTAATAAACTCTGTTATTATGTCGGGCATTATTTTAAAAAATTCGCTTACGGATGCGGCAGGCGACCTGCTGTCGATTTTACCTCTTTTGTTTTTGACTTTTCTTATAATAGAGGTTATAGAGTTTTATTACTTTGATAAAGTATCGTCTTTTGTTAAAAAATCCGGCAAGTTTGCGCCGCTTGCAGGCTCTGTTGCGGCAGCGTTCCCCCAGTGTGGTTTTTCTATTATCGCAAGTATTCTCTATATTAAAGGATTGATTACCCGCGGGACTCTCCTCGCGGTGTATTTATCTACATCTGATGAGGCTATACCCGTTTTATTGTCTTATGATGAGCACTGCAGGCTTGTTATACCGATTATTGCAATAAAAATTCTTATCGGGGTAAGCACGGGCTATCTGTTTGATTTGATATTTCCCCAAAAAACCGCAAATATAAACCCCGATGAACATATTGCCCAAACAGGCTGCTGTGAGCATACACTTGGCTCTAAAGACAAAAAAGAGCTGATAATACACCCCGTTATCCACACTTTAAGCGTTGCGGTTTTTATATTCTTAATTACTTTTGCCCTGAATGTGGCGCTTGCAAAATGCGGCTCGGCTGAGGCTTTAGGAGGATATTTGATGTCAAATTCGCCCCTGCAGCCTGTTATAGCGGCAATTTTCGGCTTGATACCAAACTGTGCGATATCGGTTGCGCTTGTAATGCTCTACATAAAAGGCACAATCGCCTTTTACTCTGTCATTGCGGGGCTTTGCTCGAATGCGGGGCTTGGTATATGGATAATATTAACAAAAAACAAGGACATAAAAGATTCTCTTGTCCTTGTTTTGTCGCTGTTTTTAATAAGCGCCCTGTCAGGCATAATTCTATTTATAATTCAAAATTTTATCTTATAAAATTTGTCCAGATTTTATCTTCCGCGCAGGGCTTTTGAATGCCGTTGTTTTTACCTGCTTCAATGCATTTTAAAATCCACGCCATATTTTGCCCCAGATTGCGCATAATCTGCAAACCTTCTTTATCCTCTTCGACCTGTTCGGGCTTATTGCCGTGCACCATATTCCAATAATTTGAAGAAATTACGGGCATGTTGTTGATTGTAAAATGCTTTAAAATGGCATCCAGCGAAGCTGTTGTTCCCGAACGTCTTGCGCTTACAACGGCGGCTGCGGGTTTATAGGCAAAAACATCGGAGCCGGAGTAAAATATTCTGTCCATAAAAGCAAGCAGTCTGCCTGATGGGTGCGCGTAGTATACGGGCGAGCCGAAAACAAAGCCGTCAAAATCTTTTGCCTTTTTTACAAAGTCATTTACCATATCGTTTTTTATTACGCATTCGCCCGTCTTTTTGCACGCGCCGCAGCCCAGACACTCGTTTATCGGGTCTTTTAAATGTACAATTTCCGTTTCAATTCCTTCTTTGTTAAGTGAAGATGCAACCTCGCTTAATGCTCTGCAGGTGCAGCCTTTTGGATGTGCGCTTGAATTTACGAGTAAAACTTTCATTTATCACTCCTCCTTTGTTCTTTATTTTTAATATCACAAAAAAAGCCAAATGTGGTATTATCTTTACATAAAATATTTAAGGAAAAACAAGATGAAAGATGAAACAAAATGCCTGCACAGCGGATATACGCCCGAAAACGGCGGACCGAGGGTAATGCCCATATATCAAAGCACTACTTTTAAATTTAATTCAACGGAAGAAATTGCCGCCGTATTTGATGACCCTACACGCGCACATATATATTCGCGCTTTACAAATCCGACAGTTGATGTTGTTGAAAAGAAAATTGCCGACCTTGAACACGGGGCGGCTGCAATGTGCACATCATCAGGGCAGATGGCATCTTTGATGTCTGTTTTAAACCTTTGCAACGCGGGCGACAGCTTTATAAGCACGAGCGCTATTTATGGCGGAACGGTGAACCTTTTTGCCTGCACTCTTAAAAAACTGGGCATTGAGTGTATTTTTGTAGATGTTGATGCCGATGAAGATGAAATTCAGTCGAAAATTAAACCGAATACAAAGGCTATTTTTGGCGAAACGCTTACCAATCCTTCGCTGCAAATTTTTGATATTGAAAAGTTTGCACGCGTTGCACATAAAAATTCTCTTCCGCTCATTGTGGATAATACTTTTGCAACGCCTATACTCTGCAAACCGATTGACTTTGGCGCGGATGTCGTAATTCATTCGACCTCGAAATATATGGACGGTCATGCGCTGCAAGTGGGCGGAGTAATTGTAGATGGCGGCAAATTTGACTATACAAACGGCAAATTCAGCGAATTTTGCGAGCCTGACGAATCGTATCACGGCACAATTTATACGCGCGACTACCCGAACGCGCCCTATATTACAAAGGCAAGAATGCAGCTTATGCGTGATTTTGGTGCTTATCCTTCGGGACATAGCGGATTTTTGCTCAACATCGGGCTTGAAACTCTTGCAATCCGTATGGAAAGGTATTGTAAAAACGCTATGGCGGTTGCACGGTATTTGCAAGACCATCCGAAAATTGAAAGCGTTAATTACCCCGGTTTAGAAAACAACAAATATCATACTTTAGCACTGAAATACTTGCCAAACGGACAAAGCGGGGTTATGGCGGTAAACATTAAAGGCGGCAGAGAAAACGGGATAAAGTTTATGGACAGCCTTAAAATGGCTTCAAACGAGGTTCATGTGGCAGATATAAGAACCTGTGTCCTGCACCCTGCTTCCGCAACTCACAGACAGCTGAACGACGAGCAGCTTAAAGCCTGCGGCATAAACCCCGGGCTTGTAAGGCTCTCCGTGGGGCTTGAAAATGTGCAGGATATACTTGATGATATTGATTTTGCACTTGGTCGTATATAGATGAATGCGAGGCGCTCACCGGTGCCAACGGCTGATGAGCATGGACGAGGTGCGCTATTGGCACATGCGGTGAATGTATAAATATAATTTATACCTGTCATGTCGAACTCGGTTTAGGGTGACAGTACTGTTGTATATATAAATATAATTTATATATGTCGTTACAAACCTGCCATGTTGTCATTCTGAACTAAACGTATTGTCATCCTGAACTTGTTTCAGGATCTGAATCACGTTAAATGTACAAATATAATTTGTATCTGTCATCCTGAACTTGTTTCAGGACCTTAAAAATTTTGCGTGAGCCTGTCCTTATGGGCGCAGGATTTTATTAACGTAGAATGTATAAATATGATTGATATATGACGAAAGCATTGAAATATTCAAACAACGTGTACCTGTCATCCTGAATTGGCACCACAGTCAATCACTTTTTAGTATTTTACATGCTAAAACCGAATTCGCATTTTACTTCTAAATAGCATTCAACCTAAATGCAGGATTAATTCAAAACCTGCTAAAAAAGAGCCTTATAAGGCTCTTATAATGGTGGTGCAGAAGTTACAAAGTTAGAACTTATAATCAATAAATTTATTGAAAAAGTCCGTACTTTTGAAATGTTTGAACTTGGAAGAATGATTGATTATATAAATTTGAGAAGAACTGCTTAATTATTCTTTTTAAATAGTGAATTTAAAAAATTCCCCAATAAGAAACCAATAAACATATTAAAAAACATTTTTGACAAAACAATTATTTCGTTTGCCACATCTGGATAACCGTTATGTTTGGCCCACCCCCATGATAACAGACCAATTACAACAGGGAGAAAAATTGCTAAACTTTTCATAAAATTTATTAAAGAATCAGTCAAAAAATCGAATAATCTTTCTCTTCTTTTATGAAAATTTTTAGCTGCTTCATTTTTTAATTGATTTGCTAAATCCTTTGAATCAAGTTTTCTTATTGGATTGGTAATGTCATTAGAGGTAACTTTGGCAGCATTGGCTAAATTATCAAAAGCTTTAATTAAATTTTGAATTTCATCATTATCATTCATCATAGAAAATATAACCCACCCAATCTATCTGCACGAATTGTTGCTGCAGATATTGACACTCCAAAAAAACTTGCTATATCATCAATTGAATTTTGACATATACATTGTTTAAGAAATTCTTTTTCTGGCATAAGAATTTCAGCTGCAAATTTGTTAGCTTCTGTTTCTAATTTTCTGTATTCTTGCGATGATGTAGCTGTAATATCTTGTCTTGTAATATAAGCAGGAGAATCGGAATTAACACCTTTTGCAACAGATACAATTTCACTATCTTTATCTAAAATTTCTTTATGTAGTAAAAAGTGTCCTAATTCATGAGCAATAGTGAAAGATTTTCTACCAGCAGATTGATTTGAATTAATTAAAATACTATAACCAGAATTTTCTTTATTTTTGTATATTAATCCAGATGTATTGTTTGGTAATTGACTTGTTTCTTGGACTTGTATATTTAATTTTTCACAAATTGAAATAATGTTTCGTGGAAATTTATTATCAATACATTGGGAAATAGACTCTATTTTAGATTTGATATTTTCATCTATTGTCATAAAGGCTCCTATAATTGTAGTACTTTAAGAATAGCATATTTTAATTAAAGCCTAAAATAATTAATAAAATTTTAATTATCAGGCGAATTAAAATGAAAGGAAGAATCATGACAACAAAGAAACCAAATTTTATTGTTAAATTTGACAATTCAAACCCAACAGAGGAAGAAAGGGCTAAAGCTATTTGTGATTTAATTTTATGTTTAATGAAATTATCAGCAAAACAAAAGGTTAAAAAGTTTAAAACGAAAAAAGAGCAAAAAGAATACGAGCAAAATTTTTCTAATTTTGCCTCAAAAGCCTTATATAACAACAACTTTAACGATAGAAAACAATAAAATTATGTTCGAACTTCTAAAACTCTAGTTATTATTGCGTTTTGACGATTGATTGTTTTTGGTGTCTGCCTTGTTTGAATAAGTGCAGAGCGCAAAAGCCGCATTTTGACAATAAAAAAAGACTTCTTTAAAAGAAGTCTTTTTATGGTGGAGGTTAGGAGACTCGAACTCCTGACCCTCTGCGTGCAAAGCAGATGCTCTACCAACTGAGCTAAACCCCCGTATTAAATTGTCAACCGCTCACTTGGTAGAGCATCTGACGATGCTTATACAAGTTTCGTAAAGCCTACGCTTTACAGGACTG
>CASGEP010000033.1 GCA_949300515.1 uncultured bacterium | reverse complement strand
TGCGCCAACGACTGTGTGCAATTCATCAATGAACATAATTATTTGCCCTTGAGATTTTTCAACTTCGGCAATAACTTTTTTCAACCTTTCTTCAAATTCGCCCCTAAACTTTGCACCTGCAACAAGTGCGCCAATATCAAGTGCCACAAGTTTGGTATTTTTAAGACCTTCAGGCACATCACCCCTTATAATCCTTTGTGCAAGACCTTCGACAATTGCTGTTTTACCTACACCTGCCTCACCTATAAGCACAGGGTTATTTTTTGTCCTGCGGTTTAGCACCTGAATGATTCTCCTGACTTCCTCATCACGACCGATTACAGGGTCAAGTTTGCCTTCGCGTGCACGTTCGGTAAGGTCGATTGAGAATTTTTCCATTATTTTATAATCTTCATCAGCATTATTTGTATCCACTTTTTTATCACCTCTTATTTTTTTCATTGAATTTAAAATTTTATCTTTTGTTATTGAAAATTTGTTGAAAATCCTTACTATATCAGAGTTTGTACTGTTGTTTGAGTTGGCGTTTTGAGCAAAATCGCACAGTGCAAGGAGCAGATGTTCGGGCGAGATAAATTTATCTTTTAAATTTTTTGCCTCGCCATCCGCCAGCTCAAAAATATTTGCCGTGTCTTTTGAAAAATAAATTTCGCTCTGTGCGCTTACTTTCGGAAGATTGTTGACACATGCCCTTAAATCCTCTTTGAAAAGGTTGGTATTAAGCTTTAAATCCGCCATAAGATCGGATGCGGAGCTTTGCGGGCTTAATGAGAGCGCATAGAGGATATGCAGCGGCTCTATAAAAGAGTTTGAGTATTGTTTGGCTATTTCCCGAGCATTAATTACAACGCTTTGTGATGATTGGGTTAAATTATCAAGCATAAAAAAATCCTTACTATTACATTATTTATAATAATAAGGATTTTATTCAAATTTACAAAAATTAATATTAATTTAATTATTTATTTTACTCGGGAATAAACTGGTTATCCAGAATTTTTATCCTGAGAGGCTCTTGAAGTACAAATTCGACTCTTTGGGATTTGTGTATCCACATTTTTTGAGTTCTTGTACCGTAATAGCGGACTTTTGTTAAGTGCGGACATCCGCGAATTAAACGTATTTCAGGCTCTTTTTGACCCAGTGTTGCAAACGCGGGGGCAAGCACATTTCCGTCTTTATCAAGAACGGCTTCCGTTTGAAGCGCAATGTACGCGTTTCTGAAAAATCTCAAAGGTTTCTTTGTTTTCACGATTTTTCCGCTGAACTGTGTACCAATCGGGATTAAAAGCAGCCTGTCTTTGTTTACAAAGTTAACAAGAGCACGCGCGATGAAAGGATCTCCCGGTTTTGCTTTTTGTACGTTAATACATTCCATAACACCGAGCGGCAAAATTGTTCCCGCGGGGATAACAATTTCATCGCCGTCAAAGAATGCATTTTCTACGACATAGCCGTCTTTAATAATCGGTCTTTGTTTTTCCGCAAGTTTTTCACTGGGGTGAATTGCAACCTGTGCCATCATTCTGTACAGGAACATTGCAATCTCGCCGCGGGTTGCTTCGCGGTTGGGTTCAAGCGTGTGTTCGTGTCCGGGAGTATTGTACATCAAGCCGTTTTGTACCGCTTTTGCGGTTTTGACCAGCGCCCAGAGGGGAACTTCGTTTGCATCGGGGTAATTTGACAAAATGGCAAGTGCTTCTTCCTGTGACATATCGCTTATTGAAAGGGAATTAAGCACGACAGACAGAGCCTGTGCACGGGTTACGGTGTTTGTGGGGTAAAAATAACCGTCAGGCGTACCTACGACAAGATCGAAAAACGACGCCAGCTGAATGTCATTGTATGCCCAGTACCAGTCCTCAACGTCTTTATAATCTCTTGTGGTATCAATCGATTTTTCGCGGAGCCTGAGCGCACTTACAACCATAGAACAAAACTCTGCCCTTGTAACATTGTTGTCTGCTTTGTATGTACCGTCAGGATAACCGACAACAACACCGTTTTCGTACAAATATTCAACAGCTTCATATGCCCAGTGGGAACTTGGTAAATCACTGAAAGTCTGCGCATTTGCACCTGTCGCACACATGGTGAGTGTGCAAATTAACACTGCAAAAAATTTCAAAATCTTTCTCATTTTTATCTCCAAACCGGTTATAGCAATATTCTAGCTTTATTGGTGTATTTTGGCAAGAATTTTACATAGTTTAGGCTATGTCTTCTTCTACCTTAGTTACATCTTCAGTATTATTTTTCATCGGCAGCTTGATTAACTCTGCCACGTTCTTTTTTTTTCCTACCATATCAGCAGTGACCGTGAAAGTTTTTATATCGGGATTGGTCGGAACTTCATACATAACATCAAGCATAATTTCTTCCACAATCGAGCGAAGCGCACGGGCGCCCGTTTTCCTTTTTATCGCCTCTTTTGCGATTAAATCGATTGCTTCATCTTCAAATTTTAACTCGACGCCGTCCATTTGCATTAAGCACTGATACTGTTTAACAATAGCGTTTTTAGGCTGTGTCAAAATCATTTTAAGAGTTTCTTCATCAAGCGGGTCTAAAACCGTATACACGGGAATTCTGCCGACAAATTCGGGGATTAAGCCGAATTTTAAAAGGTCATCAGGCTGCAATTTTTTAAGCATTTTTGCGGCTTTAAGTTCTTTTTCCGCTGCCGAGATGGGATTTGAGCCAAAACCAACCGTCGAGGAGTCGCCCGCGCGCCTTTCGACTATTTTATCCAGCCCGACAAAAGCTCCGCCCACTATGAACAGAATATTTGAAGTATCAATTTGTATAAATTCCTGATGAGGGTGCTTTCTTCCGCCTTGCGGAGGAACGTTTGCCACGGTTCCTTCTATCATTTTTAAAAGCGCCTGCTGTACCCCTTCGCCCGACACATCACGTGTGATAGAGGGGTTTTCCGATTTTCTTGCAATTTTATCTATTTCATCGATGTAAATTATGCCGCGCTCAGCCTTCTGGGCATTGTAGTCAGCGCTTTGATAGAGCCTTAAAAGGATGTTTTCAACATCATCACCCACATAGCCCGCTTCCGTAAGAGTGGTGGCATCGGCTACTGCAAAAGGAACGTTTAAAAGCTTTGCAAGCGTTTGCGCAAGCAGGGTTTTACCCGAACCTGTGGGACCTACGAGGAGAATATTGCTCTTTTGAATTTCAACATCGGACTTTTGATTTTCCATGTTGTGGGCAATTCTTTTGTAGTGGTTGTATACAGCGACGGAGAGAACTTTTTTGGCATCATCCTGCCCTACAATGTGCTCATCAAGATACGCTTTAATCTCATGCGGCTTTGGAATGCCTTCATAGAGCAATTCCGCTTCCTGCGCCTTTTCTTCGCCTTTAAGATTAAATAATTCCTCATCTAAAATTTCATTGCAAAGCTCTATGCACTCGTCACAAATGCATACATCAGGACCAGCGATAAGCTTTTTTACCTGATCCTGAGTTTTGCCGCAAAATGAACATTTTAAATTCGGTTCGTCGCTTTTTGCCATTTAATTTCTCCAAATTAATTTTCTTTATTTTCAGCATCAAGAGTGATTACTCTGTCTATCATGCCGTACTCAACCGCTTCTTCGGGTGTCATAATGTAATCGCGGTCGGTATCTTTTTCGATTTTTTTCAAAGGCTGGCCCGTGTTGTTTGCAAGGATGTTGTTCAAAGATTTTTTAATTCTTATAATTTCATTTGCCTGAATTTCAATATCGGTCGCCTGACCTTGAGCACCGCCTAAGGGCTGGTGGATAAGTATTCTTGAGTGCGGAAGGGCAAGGCGCTTGCCTTTTGTACCTGATGAGAGCAAAAATGCACCCATGGAAGCCGCCTGACCGAGGCAAATAGTCGATACATCGGACCTTATGTGCTGCATTGTATCATAAATTGCAAAGCCTGCCGTAACCGAGCCGCCGGGCGAATTAATGTAGAGCATAATGTCTTTTTCGGGGTTTTCGCTGTCCAAAAGAAGCATTTGCGCTACCACAAGGTTTGCGACCATATCATCTATCGGTGTACCGAGGAAAATAATTCTTTCCCTCAATAATCTTGAGAAAATATCAAAAGACCTTTCACCGCGTGAAGATTGTTCTATTACAACAGGTACAAAACTCATATAATTTCCTTTCACTATTTCGTTTTAAATTTGTTTGAGCTCAAAAGAAGCTCGTTTACTTTTTTTGTGGCAATCTGCTGTGATAAAAATGCAAAAGACGAGGGATTTTTCTTCATTTCTTCAAAAACAGAGTTTGCGCTCGAGCCGTAAAGCCTTGCTATTTCCTGAATTTGCTTTAAAAAGTCGCTCTGTTCTATTTTAATGTTTTCATTTTTTGCAATTTTTTCAATTATCAGAGAATTTTTAATTCTTTTAATCGCTTCTTCGCGCATTTTTTCATTAACGGACTCGATACCCTCCGCATCGACAAGCTTTTGCCAGTCCTGACCCTGACGCAGCGCGTTTTGTTTTGTTTCTTCTTTTACTGCTTCAACTTCGCGCTCAATCATAGACTCTTGAATGTCAATATTTGTTTCATCATACACTTTGTTGAAAATAGCGTCAGATTTTCTTCTTTCGTTTTCATAATTTTTGGCATCTTCAAGATATTTTTTAATGTCTTCTTTCAGTGCGTCAAGTGTTTCAAATTTGCCTGCTTTTTTTGCCAACTCATCGTTTAACTCGGGCAATTTGCGCTCTTTTACTTCATGCAAATTAATTTTAAACTGGGCAGGGGCACCTTTTAACTTTGGTTCATGATAATTTTCAGGGAATGTAACATCAATTACAAATTCTTCGCCCGCGCTGTGCCCTACAAGACCTTGAGCAAATCCGGGGATAAAGTTTGAATGAGCCAAGTCAAGAGTGTAATTTTTTGCACTGCCATGTTCGATTAACTCGCCGTTTACGCTGCCTTCAAAGTCAAAGACAACAACATCCGTTTCATTTGAAGCTCTGTCAACCTTTTCAAGGGTTGAAAATCTGTTTTGTAAAGCCTCAAGCTCTTTATCCATTGCATCGTCTTCGCCCTTAAATTCTTCATATTCAACCTCAACATCCTTGTAAGGAGCAAGATTAACCTCAGGTTTTAATTCTGCTTTAACCGTAATTGTTAAGTCTTTACCTTTTTCAAATTCAAAATGCTCAATCTGAGGTTGAGTTGCAAGGTCAAGTTTTTCTTCCTGAGCAACTTTTGCAAATTCATGAGGGAAAATGCTTTCGATTGCTTCAATTTTTATTCTTTCAATACCGACGTATTTTTCAATAACATTAGCAGGAGCTTTACCTTTTCTAAAGCCTGCAATGTTGATATTTGAACCGATTTTCTTTAAAGTTCTGTTGTAAGCTTCGTCTGCCTGTTTTGCATCTACTGTGATGGTGATTTTTACAAGATTGTTGTCTTGTTTTTCAATACTGTGTTTAGTCATAGTTCCTCTTATTTTAATTTAAGTGTGTCTGTATAATAGTATAAATCAAAAATAAAAATCATGGTCAATTTGGTGTATAATTTCTCTAAAAGGTAGTTCATATATGTTACAAAACTTGAAAAGAAAAATTGTTGTCTCGGTACAGGCCATGCCTGATGAGCCTTTGTACCAAGAGATTGCGCTAAATGCCATGATGGAAAGTGTTGTTTGCGGCGGCGCGGGCGGATTAAGACTCGCAGGTGTGAGGGATATTAAAAATGCAAAAAAAATGTTCCCGAAAATTCCCGTCATAGGAATAACAAAGCCTGAAAAAATCCCCGATAATTACTTGGATACTGTCTATATCACCCCGACACTAAATGACGCAAGGGATGTAATCGAGGCAGGGGCGGATATTATAGCTTTTGACGCCACAATGCGCGAGCGCCCGAACGGTGAAAAATTATGCGACATTATAAATTTTATAAAATCACAAAATAAACTTGCCATGGCGGACATTGCAACGTATGAGGAAGCAAAAAACGCAATAGAGCTGGGTGCAGATATTGTTTCAACCACTCTGAGCGGTTATACAAACGAAACAAAAAATAAGCCAAATGAGCCTGATTTTGAACTTTGCAAAGCTATAAGTCAAGATTTTAGTACACCTGTAATTGTTGAGGGAAAAATTTGGACACCTGAGCAAGCAAAAAGGGCGTTTGATTTTGGCGCATTTTGTGTTGTAATAGGTTCGGCGATTACCCGCCCGCAGTTAATAACAAAAAGATTTACGGAGATTTTAAAATGAAAATGGCACTTGGGATAGACATTGGCGGTACAAAAATTTATGCCGCAAACATAAATGACTCGGGCGAAATATGCTCTGAGGTTGAAAAATATTCAACACCAAAGTCAGCGGATGAAATAATTAAACTGTTAAAAGAAATTATTGCAAAACATGAAAATAACATACTTTTCAGTGCTGTTTCTACCGCAGGGGGCGTTAACAGAGAAAACACAAAAGTAATTTGCTCTACCGCTAATATGCCTTTTGGCTATCCTGACACAGATTTCAGCTTACTTTCAAACAAACCGGTATTTGTTGAAAACGACGCCAATTGCGCCGCTTGGGCAGAGTATAAAATCGGCAGTGCAAAAGGCATGGAAAACAGCATTACTTTAACCTTGGGTACAGGTGTCGGCGGCGGGATAATTGTTGACGGTAAACTTTTAAAAGGCAAAGGCGGAACCGCGGGTGAAATGCATTTTAAAATGTCCATGGACAAAAAAAGACAATGTTCTTGCGGCGCTTACGACTGTTTTGAAATTTACGCCTCGGGAAACGGCTTGAGGCTCAGCGGAATTGACACAACGGGCGATAAAAACATTACAACTTACGATATAATTGAGGGTGTTGAAAAAGGCGACGAAAAAATGCTCAGGGCGTATAACATGTGGCAAAATTACATTATAGCGGGGCTTGTAGGGCTTGCTGATATTTTTGATCCTGATTGCATTGTTTTATCAGGTTCTATGGGAAAATTTTGCGACGTAGAGTATATGCAAAAGCTTGTAAATGAGGAAATTGTGACTATGCCCACAAAAATTTTACACGCATCATCGGGTAATTACGCAGGGATGATTGGCGCTGTGCTTTTGGGATTTAACAAATTAAAACTTGATTAAAGCAAAATTGCACGCACATACCCAAGAAGAACTCAGGGTTGTTGACAGTAAAGACAAACTAAAGGAGCTGATAAAATAAACATTGTTCATTTTTTTGCACCGCCAACATATTTTTAATGTATAATTTATGCGGGCAAAACAGGCAAAAATTCCACCGGAGGAAAAATGAACGAACTTATAACACTTATTGAAGCTACAGCTCTTGCAGGTATTGGCGGAACAGGTCTTGGCGGAGTAATCGGCGCCCTTTTTAAAAGAGATTCCAAAAAAACCGCAAGTCTTTTGCTAAGCTTTGCGGGCGGTGTTATGATTGCAATTGTCTGCTTTGACCTTATTGTAAGCGCAATTGAAACAAAAACAAATATTTTTATCGTTTCGGCCGGGATATGCCTCGGTGTGCTTGTTGTTTATCTGCTGAATTTCATTATAGACAGAAGAACAAACCACGAGGTTAACCACATAAACACAAGCCACCCGCAAACGGCTGATGATTTAGACGAACTTATCCACTCAAACCACTTAAGCGCCCATATCGAAAAAAACGACACAAGATTCTCTCTTTTTATAGCAGGCTTAATTATGGCATGCGCAATTGCGCTGCACAATGTGCCTGAGGGCATGACAATAGGCGCCTCATTTGTAAATTCGGGAAGCGCACTTCAGGGTTCGGCTCTTGTGCTTGCGGTTTTAATCGGTCTGCATAACATCCCCGAGGGCATGGCAATTGCCGTACCTTTGATAAACGGCGGAATAAAAAGAAGAAAAGCCATATTTTTAACGGCACTTGCGGGCACGCCGACGATTTTAGGCGCAATAATCGGCTATTTAATAGGCGATATGGGAGCTCTGGGACTTGCCCTGAGTTTAAGTTTTGCATCAGGTGCCATGTTATATGTAACTTTTGGCGAAATTCTGCCGCAGTCTATTTTGATGTACAGAAGCAAACTGCCTGCATTTTCAGTAATTGCAGGGATTTTAGTCGGCTTAATCGTGATTTACGTTTAATATTTAATCTTAACCCAGCTTTCGCAAATTATGTCGTCATTGCCCATAATCCATGGGGAGGGTGCGGTTACGACTTTTTCTTTATTATCAATAAGCCAGGCCGCCCACCAGCTAAACGAACTATTTGCACAGATTGCATGTTTACAATTGCTCATAAGGCACATATCCTGCCAGGAAGATTTGCCTTTATTAATCGGCGGCATAAAAACGCAATTTACATCTTCTAAAAATGTTTTGTCTATTTCCTCTATTTCATCCGAAAAAACAAAAAACACGGGATTTGAAAGCGTTTCTTTCATGTATTTAACAGCTTTTTTATAATAATTTGTGTCCAAAACCCAGTTTATACCTTTATAATCCCCGCGCCTTACATGTAAAAAAACACTGTTTGAATTTTTAATTTTCTCAAGCATTTTTTTATTTTCTTCAATATTTTCCCTAAAATCAGGAAAAATAAAAGCCTGTCTTACATCTTCTTCAACATCTGAAAAGTATTTTTCATTTTGAAAGTAGCAGCTGTAATATCTAAGTGTTTTGCAGTCGAAAAAATTCGGGTTGTATTTTGAGTAATATTCTTCTATGGCGGGCATTTTGACAATTTTAAAATCTTTAAATCTCCAGCGCCTTTTATAATAAGAATTTCTTAATTTGCCTAAAAAGGTTTTTTTGGGTCTGACTTTTTCAATTTGTTCCTCTGTTGCAAGTTCAAGTTTTAAATTAAACAAATCAAGCTCGTAACTTCTGAGATTATCATACTTATAACTTGAAATGTCATATAAAATACGGTCTTTCTTTTTGTTTTTTAGAGCAAGGGAAAAGGCATATATAAACATCTGATTGCCAAGTCCGTCCATAATATTAACTATTCTGTAATTATCCATGGGTTTAATCATATCATAAATCATACCTTGGTGCAATTTCTGCGGTTAATGTCAACTTTTAAAAACCGTATCGGGTTGCAAAAATTTATTTATGCTACAATAGTTCTAAAAGGAGTTTCAAATGAGCGTCTTAATACTCGGCGGAGCAGGTTACATAGGTTCACACACGGCTTTTGATTTTATCGAACGCGGGCTTGACGTTGTTATTTTAGATAACCTCCAGAGCGGCCACATTGAAGCACTGCACCCAAATGCACGCTTTTACAAAGGCGATATAAGGAACAGCCAATGTCTTGATGAGCTTTTTAAAAAAGAAAAAATTGACTCTGTTGTGCACTTTGCCGCAAATTCTCTTGTCGGGCAGAGTATGAGCGACCCTCTTATGTATTATGACAACAACCTCTACGGCACTATGGTGCTTCTAAAGTCGCTTGTTAAGCACAATATCAAAAAAATAGTATTTTCCTCCACCGCGGCGACCTACGGCGAGCCGAAAAATATACCCATTGTCGAGGATGACCCCACAAACCCCACAAACACATACGGCGAAACAAAACTCGCAATGGAAAAAATGTTTAAATGGGTTTCTCTGGCTCATGGCGTAAAATTTGTTTCTTTGAGGTACTTTAACGCCGCAGGCGCGCACAAAAGCGCAAAAATCGGAGAAGACCACATGATCGAAACACACCTTATACCAATTATTTTGCAGGCTGCAAATAATCAAAGAGACTCTGTTTCAATCTTTGGCGATGACTACGATACTAAGGACGGCACCTGCATTCGCGACTATATCCATGTAAGCGACTTGGCATCAGCACACTATTTAGCGCTTGAATATTTAAATAAAGGCAATGACAGCAACATTTTCAACCTTGGCAACGGGGTAGGTTTTTCGGTTAAAGAAGTAATTGAAACATCAAGAGAAGTAACAGGACATAAAATCCCCGCCATTGTTGCAAAAAGGCGCGAGGGCGATCCTGCAAGACTTATTGCTTCCTCAAAAAAAGCAAGAGAAATTTTAGGCTGGCAGCCAAAATACACGGATTTAAAAGAAATAATCGAAACAGCCTGGATGTGGCACAAAAATAACCCGAAAGGATTTAGAGCATGAGCGATGAAGCAGTAAACCACCACCAATACGACGACTGGAAGCCCTCAATTAACCCGTGGCTTGCCGTAACTCCCGTTATGGTTGCAATTTTTATGTTTGTATTGGATGAAACAATCTCAAACGTTGCTCTTATCTACATTGCAGGCTCGATGTCCGTTTCACACAACGAATCCACCTGGGTTTTAACAAGCTACCTTATTGCCTCGGGTATTGCAATCCCGCTTGCGGGCATGATGGCTCGTGTTATGGGCAGAAAAAATTATTTTATACTAAGTATTATAATATTTACAATCTCGTCTTTTTTGTGCGCAATAGCCCGAAGTATGCCTGAAATAGTACTTTTTAGATTTTTACAAGGGCTTGGCGGCGGCGGTCTTTTGCCTCTGGGTCAGTCCATTATGCTCGAAAGTTTCTCTAAAGAGGACAGACCCAAGTCTATGGCGATGTTCGGTGTCGTTATCGTCTTTGCGCCGCTTTTGGGTCCTGTTTTGGGCGGATGGATTACCGAAAACTGGTCTTGGCCCTGGATTTATTTAATAAACATCCCGATTGGCATACTCTGCGTCATTCTTGCAAAAAAACTGCTTGAAGACCCGCCGTACGCAAAAAAACAGGAAGGCGTAAAAATAGACGTTGTAGGGCTTACATTTTTATCGCTCTGGCTTATAAGTCTGCAAACGGTCTTAGATAAAGGTAATGACGCAGATTGGTTCGGCGCGGCTTGGATTTGCTGGCTAAGTGCATTTTCTCTTGTTTGTGCGGTTTTATTTTTTGTTTCACAATTCAAAAATAAACACAATCCCTTAATTGACCTTAGTATTTTAAAAAATCGAACATACTTTTTTGGAACATTAATACAGGTTATCTTGATGGCAGTGTTTTTAGCTTCCGCAGCCCTTTTGCCCTCTATGTTACAAACACTTTTAGGCTATAGTGCTTATTTAAGCGGGCTTTCAATGGGAACACGCGGAATTGGTAGTATTTCAGGTGTTATAGCATACCTTATACTTTCAAAACGCATGGGCGACAGGAGGATTACAACTATAGGCCTTACACTGTTGGGTTTTGCAAGTTTATTTTTTGGCATGATTAACCTTGAAATCAACCTTAGTATAATTGCCGTACCCAACATTTTATACGGTCTTGGAATATTCCTTGCTCTTACACCTCTTGTTCCGCTTTCCTGCTCTACAGTGAGCAATAAAGACATGGCAAACGCCTCTTGTTTGCAAAACCTTGTTAAAAACATAGGCGGCGCAATAGGTACATCAATAGGTACAACTATGGTTTCACGACTTGCACAGGCTCACCAGCATATGATGTCAGGACACCTGAACTTTTCAAATGATGTTTATATGGCAAAGCTTTCCGCAATGTCCCAATCTTTTATGCAAGCAACTGCAGATTTTGCAACAGCGCAGTCAATGGCAATGGCAAGCATTTATCAGGAGCTTTTGCAACAGGCAAGACTGTGGGGTTATGTAGACACCTTCAGATGGTTTGCTTTTGCAACATTCTTGCTTATTCCTTTGCTTGTTCTTGTTAAAAAACCAAAGGATGAAGTTTAAAAAATTTTACAAAACTTAATATTATAAATGGTCTAAAAACACTTCCTGCGGGCACTTTAGATGTAAAGTCACTTCATCAAAAGTTTGTGTGGTTCAATGCCTAAAGCTTCCGCAATTTTAAAAAGTCTTTTTAGCGATGGGGCGCGCTTTCCACGCTCGATTTCCGATAAATACTCAGATGAAAGCGAACATTTCATTGCTAACTGGACTTGGCTTAAATTCCTCTCGTTGCGGTATTTTTTTATATTTTGTCTGATTATTTCAAACGTAGCATTTGCCATAATTTAATTTTAGTGTTATTTTGTAAGAGTTACTCAGGCAAATAGCCTGAATAATATCTGGAGTGAATAAGATATGAATTTAAAAATTTTTGGAAAAAAAGTGCCAAAAAACGGGCTTTTTTCTAATTTAAAATACAAATTAAATTTTGTAATTTGTCCACATGGCTAATTATACTTATTTATTCTTGAATTTAGTTGCTTTTGAATTGGTTAAAATGAGGAATAAACATGAAAAAACAAAACGCTTTTACATTAGCAGAACTGCTTGTATCAATTTTAATTATCTCTGTAATACTTACACTCTTAGCTCCCGTTATTACAAAAAGAGCAAAAGAAAATATAAGTATAAATGGCGGGAGTACCAATAAAATTAATACAAGACTTTTTATATACAATAAATCAGACTCAAATTGCTCTGAAATATCAGGGGTTAATAATTCTCTAAGTTGCAATTTTACAATACCATCAGGTGTTAACAGAATTAATGCAATAGCAGTATCAGGCGGCGGAGGAGGTGCAGGAGCAACTCAACCAAGTATTGAATACGGTAAAAAGTTAACAGTAGCAAATGCAACTCCTAAAACCTCTAAAACTCAAGAACTTACAATAACAAACGGTATGAAAAACATTGTAATAAGTGAGCTAATCGGTTCAGGTGCAGGCGGCGGAGGAGCAAGTTGGGGAAGCTCAACGAGCGGGGGAGGACCGCAGTCGCAAGCTGATTGTGACCCGTTTAATGCTTTGTTTATTCCTGCAGCTTATAATGGTTTTGATGGCAAAAATTTATGCGTTACAAAGTATAATGTAGGCGATCCGAATGGACCAATCATTGCAAGCTCAGTTAAAACAGTAAACGTAGGTGGTGCAATATGTAGTACAAATCAATGCTGTTGGAAGGGAAAAACATCAAACTCATGCACATCAAGTGGCAGTTGGGGTGAACACTCGACAAACTATAGTGGATGCAATAGAACTGTCTGTACTTTAAGTGCAGCAAACTCTTCCTGTCAAGCATGGTCACCCAGTGGAACCAAAGCTGGAGATTGGAGATTACCCATGGACTACGAAATATATCCCTGGAAAACTATTATAAATTCTGAATCAAATAATAATGGAAAAGTTACAAAATACCTAGGTTTAGATGGATTGCAACTCTGTGATGAATCTTCAGGCTCTTATGGGTCACTTAGATGTGGCAGTAAAACTGCCTGTATCGGCGCATATAACAACTCTTGCAACCCTTCTTATATAATAACATTAACTCCATCAGGAGATTCATTTAATCTTAATAATGGCATATTTCTTGGCCCTACCCCCAACCAAAAAGAATATGCACTTTCCGCCCGTTGTGTCCTTGAATCAGGGCTAAGCTCTAACACTGTATCATCAGGCGGAGGTGGCGGTGCCGGGGCATATATTAAGAACTATCAGATACCAAATGATGTAATATCATCTAACATTGGAGGAAAGATTAAGTTATTCTCAGCTGCAGGAGGAAGTGGGGGAAACTCTGCAAGCTCACAAGGCTCAAATGCATCTAACGGATCAAACGGTAATACATCATACATTGAAATATATGACAAAGACAACGTATTAAAATGGGGTCTAAGAGCTTCAGGTGGTAACTATGGTTATGGGGCAAGTTCTTCTAATTATGGTAATGGTGGAGATGAAAAAGGGATAAATACATGTCAGTTATATGAAAATGGAGTATGGAAAAGTATTAACTGTACAGGAGTTGGAATAAAGGGAACAAACGGTAATAAGGTAGAAAGCGCCGGTTCAACTAACACTGCAACAGGTGGCAGTGGTGGAGGATCAATGTATAATTCATCAACTGTAATCGGAGGAGGCAGTGGAGGAAGTATAAGTTCAGCTAATGGATACAATGGAAGTGTATACGGTGCAGGTGGTGGTGGAGCAACAATTGTGTTTGATTCATCAAATAATGTAACA
>CASGEP010000032.1 GCA_949300515.1 uncultured bacterium | reverse complement strand
TTTTACACTCAACGCGACCAATTGCGCAAAAGCGCATAACCTCGCGCTGCTCGTTTAGGCTCCGAGTCCAGTACTGCCCAGACTGATTTTTACACTCAAGATTTTTGTTGTTTTGAACACAACGTATTGTCATCCAGAACTTGGTCCAGGATTTTGTTAGTGGTGTATGATTAACATGTAATGTTGTACGGTTACACGTTGTGTTTACATATCCAACGTTGTTAAGATGCTGAAACGAGTTCAGCATGACAGTTACACATTGAAAGTATACACGCACGGTGAATAAGACCCTGCGCTGCGCAAGGACAGGCTCACACAAAATTTTTACCTTAAAAATTTTGGTTCGCTTTGTCAAATAAATTCAGCATGACAGCTTCGGGTGTAGTGTGCAGCAGTACGCCGGTGTCGTAGTGCAACACCGGCGTAACGATTATTTGCGGCAAAAACCGCATTATATACAGTTATTTTATTCGTCTATACCGAAATATGCTTCAAGATTATCGTCTGACATTTCTTCCCAGCCGTTATCAGTTTTTTCGTAGGCAAACTCTATTGTTTCAAAATCAGGATCAAGCCCTGCGATAATTCTTTCGGGCTTTCCGTTTTGTCCGCACTCTACGCATTGCGAGGCTCTTATAGTGCCGTCAGAGTATTCTTCGCAGTTTTGAACATAGTTATTAGGTTTGCCGTCCGTAAATTCAATTTCTTTTTTAACGCTTGTTGTATAGTCCATTGCGTTTCTGTAGCCTTCCTGATAGAAAGAAATTTCGCCCTGAGAGTCGTAGGCAATGTATTTTCCTATTTTTTCCACGCCGTTTGAGTCGTTTTGATAGTCTTCAAGATAGGTGCTTAACTCGCCGCGCTCGTCATAGCCAAAGCTTTTTGCAGATTTTTCGCGCTCTGTATTTTGTGCAAAATTTTCCTGATACAGTGCCAATGCGCCGCTTTTTGAGAATACCATTTCCCTTGCGATTTCTTCACTTCCGTCCGGATGGCTGATGTAGCCTTCCTGAAGTAAATAGGGTTTTGCGCTTTTGTTAAACCTTACTTCCATTTCGGTTTTTTCGCTGCCGTCCTCCATTTCGCTGTAGCCTTCCTGATACCAGAGAATTGCGCCGTTGTCAAATGCGATAGAGGTTTCTATAGAGCCTTTCGGGCTTTCCTGACTGCTTATGAGGTTTTCTGTGTATAAGCTCAGGCTGCCTTCGCTGAATTCAAAGGCTCTTGTAATTCTTTCCGTGCCGTCTTTGGCTTCTTCGTAGCCTTCTTCGTAAGTGTGAGGTTTGCCATCGGCAAAAATCACCCTTTTTTCCACTTTTTGTGTGCCGTCGGGGTATTCTCTGTAGCCCTGAGCATACACAAAGGGTTTGCCGTGTTCAAATTTCGTGCAGCTCAAAAGTTTTTTCCCGTCTCTTGAATATTCTTCCATTAATCCGCTTCCGTCCGGATATTTTGTAATTTTTCTGACAGTTTTGCCGTTTGGTGCGACAAAGTCGCCTGTTTCATATTTTTCCTGCAGTTCATGGTATTTTTTTTGTTCTCTTGTAAAGATTATACTTGCTTCTTCCTGAATGTCTTCTATATCCGGAGTTACCGATTTTTCGATTTTGCCAAGCGCTTTTGAAGCTTCGTCTTTTACCTGCTCTGCCTGTCTTTTGATTTTTTTGGAATAAATTGTGGAATCGTTGCAAGTTCTTCTGAAATCTAAAAGGACGTCTTTAACGTCTTTTGGCATGCGGTTTTTATTAACCGTATATAATGTGCTTGCATCTGCTGCGCCAAGCGGATTTGTGGTGCTTTGTGTCTGATAGGGGCTGCTCACTGGTTGTTTGTTTTGCTTGCCCATACCGTTGATTGCGTTTTTTATAAAACTCAGCGGATTAATCGGATTAATTGGCATATTTTTTCCTTTCATATACTTTATGAACAGATAAAACTTGTAAAAAAATAAAATTGCGTTTTTATACGCAATTTTAAAATTTATTTATTAAAATATATGTCTGCAGCCTGCGAGGTTACATCCTGCCATTTGTTATCAATTACCTTGTAAGCTCTGTTTGCAATTTCATATTCGGTATTTAATCCTAAAACGATGTCTGACACATCGCCTTTGCTGTCGAAAAATATTTTCTTGCCAAAGGAAGTTACAAATGCGTCAATGTCTTCGATATTTTCCATATATACGCTCGGCAAGCCGTTTTTAAATACCAGACGTCTGAGGCATTTTTCCCTCATCGGGTCAATTAACTCGGGCATTAGGGAGTATGTGTTCGGCAGTTCGTTGCTTTGAAACATACTGCTGTTAAAATCTATGCTTCTTATGCATCTGGAATTTTTTACCCCCGGAAACTGTAAATTTTCGCTGTAGTGGCTTAGTTTTCCGTCAAGAAATGAAAATACTTTCTCTGTTATGCTTGAGTCTTGATTTGTAATAGTTTGCGTTACGTGGCTCGGAGAACCTTTTAGAAATTCCGTTTCTCTTATAAGCTTTCCGTCAGCCGAAAATTCGCGCATTTTTGAGAGAAGATAGTTTTTTGTTATGATTTCTCTTAAAATCGTACCGTCGGAAGAAACCGTTTCTCCTTCTTTCAGAAGGTTTTTCAGTTCATTATACATATCTTGCGAATCGGTCATGACTTTTTTAATTTCGTCCTGAATTGCGGAAGTTTGATAAGTTGCATATTTTACAATATTTGATATTTCATCGTTTGCACCCTCAACGCCGCTGTAAATTTCTTTTAGAGCTTTTATGTCGCCTGTGCCGTTTGGTTTTTTTGCGCGCAGCACCATTGCGGCGCCAAGCGTGCCAAGTGCGGCTATAGTGCCTAGTATGGCGGCTGTTTTAATGTGTGAGTTTTTATTTTTTTCTTTTGTGTACCTTCTTTTGCCAAAATTTGCACTCTCAGTGCTAAGCTGGCTAACCGGTGATATGTGCATGGTGTTATTCCTTCCCCGCTTTTGTTTTTATGCATGGGATAAAACGTGTAAATAAAAAATTCAACATAAAAAATGATATATTATTTAATTTTTTACAATTATTTACAAAAAAGCTCCCTTTAAAAAGGAGCTTTTAGAGTAAGGTATTACTTTTTAAAACAAAAACTACGCTTCTTGCTCTTGTTCTTCTTCAACTTCGATAGATTCTTTGATTGTTTCGGAAGCGCTTACTTCAACATTAAGCTGTGCTTTAACTTTAGATGAAAGTTTAACCGTCATAACAAAGCTGCCGATGTGGTTAATCGGGTTGTCGAGGATAATTGATTTTCTGTCAACCTCAATACCTGTTTTATTAAGCAATTCTTCAGCAAGTTTTTTAGTTGTGATTGTACCGAATAATTTGCCTGACTCACCCGCTTTTGCGCTGAGCGAAATAAGTTCAACAGCTTCGATTTTTTGAGCTTTATCAAGTGCTTCCTGATGAAGTTTTTCTGATTTTGCTTTAATTCTTGCGATATTTCTTTCTCTTGCGGCAAGCGAGCCTTGAGTTGCAACTTCAGCTGCGTTATTGGGCAGTAAGAAGTTTCTTGCATATCCGTCTTTAACGTTGACTAAGTCACCTGCTTCGCCGAGGTTTTGAACATCTTTTTTTAATATAACCTGCATGGTTTTCTCCTTTTTTGACTTGTGTTTAGTAAAAATTTTAATTAAAACATATTAAAAACACAAGTATTGACTTTAATTTTCCTTAACTTTAGATTTTTTGCCGTTTTGCACTTTGTTGTTTTCGTCTTTAATTTCTTCGTTTTCCGCGCTGTTGTCCTGCCCGTCTTTTTGTTGTTCTTCTTCGTTTTCTTCCTGACGGACTTCTTCGCTTACTCCCGCAAGTACAGCCGCGCGTTCTTTTATGAGTTCTTCCAGTTCTTCGACTATTTCCTGAGCTTTCGCCTGAGTTTTAATTGCCTGTTCTTTTATTGCCTCATCGATTTCCTCGTCTGTTTTAGCGCGGGTTACGGGGATTGCGAGGTTTAAGACGGTAGAGTTTTCGGCGGCGTTAATCTCAAGGTCAAATTTTTCCTCATCAATTTCCATATACTTTGATATTGTTGCAACAAGCTCCTCTTTAAGCATTTGCATAGCGCGCTCGGAAAAGCCGACCCTATCCTGCATAAGGACTGTTTTAAGCCTGTTCATTGCAACGCCTTTTGTTTCGTCATGCGGACCCTGACTTACAAAAAAGCTCAATACTTTATTGTATAAATCCGAAAAAATATCTCTCATTTTATGCCTTCACTTTCTTTGAAAAGAGCCTTCACTTTCTTTGAAAAGAATTTTTTAACTTTTTCAATAAAAGTTCTGGGTTGGTCTATATCAAGAAATGGGACTTCTTCACCCTGTATTCTTTTTGCAACATTCATATATGCTTGACCTGCGAGCGAGTTTTCATCATTAACAATAGGCTCACCTTTGTTTGTTGAAGTTATAACGCCTGTGTCCTCGGGAATTATTCCTATAAGGTCACAAGAGAGAATTTCAACTACATCATCCACGCTCATCATATCATTTGTTTTAATGAGGTTTGGACGTACGCGGTTTACCAAAAGCCTGTATCTTTGTACTTCTTCTTTTGCTTCTAAAAGCCCTATAATCCTGTCTGCGTCACGAATTGCACTCATCTCGGGCGTTGTTACTACAATAGCTTCGTTTGCACCTGCAACCGCGTTTTGAAAACCTTGTTCAATACCGGCGGGGCAATCAACCAAAATGTAGTCAAAATCTTCTTTTAGAGTGTCACAAATTTCTTTTAGCTGTTCTGCAGTAACTGCAGACTTGTCGCGTGTTTGAGCAGCAGCCAAAAGGCACAAATTCGGATTTTTTTTGTCTTTTACAAGTGCTTGTTTTAATTTACAGCGCTCTTCAACAACGTCAACAATAGTGTATACAATACGGTTTTCAAGCCCTAAGAGCAAATCAAGGTTTCTAAGACCAATGTCTGTGTCTATTAAAACAACTTTATTGCCGTCTTTAGCAAGCGCGGTGCCTATGTTTGCAGAAGTGGTAGTTTTGCCTACACCGCCTTTGCCTGAGGTAATTACTATTACAGAACCTGTCATTTATTTTTGCTCCTTTTTAGTTAATTTTGAATAATACAATAGAATCATCCACTATTCTTGCTTCTTCCGGAGTAAATACGGACGATTTTATAATATAGGGGATGTTTGTGCCGTCAGGGCGCCTTGAATAGCAGTTTGCAATTCTCAACTGTACGGCGTTCATCTTTAACGCGCGGATTTTAGCATCGCGGTTGCCCTTTGAGCCGGCATGCGCTATTGAACCCAGAACACCCCAGACTGTGATGTCGCCTGCGGCTTTGATTTCCGAACCGGGGTGGCAATCGCCTATTATGACGATATTTCCGTCAAACTCCAGCACCTGACCCGAGCGAAGTGTTTGATTGACATAAATTGTTTGTTTAGAGTCAACAATAACGGGCTCATCAGTCGGGGGTGCGTAATAGTCCACTTCCTCCCATGTTTGTTTTTCTTCTTCATTTTCATCGTAGGCTTTTTTGTAAGTGTCCATGGTTTGAAGGTTTTCTTCATTCAGCTCAATCGGTTTAAACTCTTCAAAACCTTCTTCTTTTTTCGGTTCGGGATTTTGATTTTCATTTTCCTGAATTTTGTTTTCCTGCTCTTTCGGGGCTTCTTTTGTAATTTCAAAAGAAAAATCCTCCTGAGCGGGGATTGCAGGCTCGCTGTATTTGGGCGACTGCACTTCTATGCCCATGTTTTCGCAAATGTCTTTTGTGGTTTCGTTTGATGTTTCAACAAAACGCAGTTCGGAAGCGTAACTTGCGATAAGAGACTGTATAGAGAGCATTTGAGCCTGATTTAGGGCAATATTGCTCAACTTTAAACCGATTTTTCTTTCTCTTGCCATCGGTACTTCAAAAGCCGAAGAAACGCTTGTGATAATTTCGCCGGTGTTGCCGCAAGCGCTTAAATCTATAACAAATAATTCAGTGTTCATGATTAATCCCTGCTAAACTTCTCAATATCAACAATAACTTAAATTTGTGTGAATTACAATTAATTATAAAGTCTTGTAAAAAAAAGTTGGCAAATTTTTTATTTTGTAGCATTATAGGTATGGAAAGAGTTTAAAATTATGAATATACCGAAAATTAACAACGTTTTTACGGCGAACGCAGCGAATTCGCAAGACAAATCCGACCAAAAGAAAAAAGTATCGGTCACGGCGGCACTTGGTGCCGTAGGCGGTGCGCTTGCCTCTGTCGGTGTGATAGGCAAACTCACAAAAGGCAAGCTGACATTTGATGTCTTTGAACAGGGAAGTCTGGCAAAAGATATGGGTGCAGTAATTGCAGTAAGCACTTCTTCAATTCTTGGCGGACTTTTTGGCGGACTTTTGGAAGCAAAGTCCGATGAGGACAGAAAGGTGAAAGTTAAAGAGTCGCTTTTTGATATTTCAACCGTTGTTTTCCCCTCTACAATAGCAACATCAATGCTTGCGGTTGCAAATAAGATGAAAATAAAATCTCCGCTTGTTCAGGTTGCGGCAACGGTGTGCGGTATCGGGCTGGGCATGCCCCTTGCACAGAAGGCGTCGGGCGTTATTGACAAATTTATTCACAAAGACGATCCGGATGCCAAAGTCAAGGAAAGAAAACTCAGACCTCAGGATTACTTTGTGCATGTGGATGACATTCTGGCACTTGCGATTATCTCAAAAGTTCCCTTTGCAAGACAGCTGCATGCGGATAAAATTTTGCCTTTAATCTATGCTTGGTGCGGCTTTGAGTCGGGCTCGGCGGTCGCTAAAAGAAATGAAAAAACAAAAGCAAGCTAAAAATTTGCATATAAACGGCAAAAATGTGCTAAAATTTTTGTCATGAAAAGATTTTTAATTTTAGCGGGCTTGTTTTTGTTTACTTTCTCAAATGCTCTTGCGCTCGAGGATTTGGATGATGTCGGCATTGCAAAATATGCCGTAATCGAAGCCAAAATGGACTATTCGCCAATCAGAACGGCTCCGGATGTTAATGCGGAGCGCTTTTCTCATATCAGAAAAGGTTTTGTGCTGTATGCGGATAAGCAGAACAAGGATTTTTACAGGGTGGATTTAGGGCTTGAGAAGCCATACTGGATAGAGAAAAAATTCTCTGACGTGCAGGCGGTAATCCCAAATAAGCATATAGTTGAGATTGATGAGATAAAATTCAGCGAAGATAAGAAAAAGTACGAGATTTTTATATCCGCAGACATCCAAAACGCTTATTCTTTTAAAGAAATTCCCGAGGGGCTTTTGTTTGTCCTCTACGATGTAAAAGTGAGCGACGAGCTCAGGATAAAAGATAAAAGAGGGGCATTTAGCGTTATCCCTGTTGATAACAATATTTTAAAAATAAAATATATAACCCCTGCGCTTTTTGGTTACGATGTAATTCCTCACAAAAAGGGGCTTGTTGTTCAAATTAAAAAAATACCCAAAATTAACCGTAAAAAGCCGCTCAAGGGTATTAAAGTGGCACTTGATGCAGGTCATGGAGGACTTGAATCCGGAGTATGTGCAAACGGGCTTGAGGAAAAAGACGTTAATTTAAAAATTGCAAAACAAATGAAAAAAGCACTCTCCAAAAAAGGTGCAAAAGTCTATATGACAAGGAAAAAAGACAAATATGTTCCTTTGTATGACAGAGTTGCCTTTGCAAATAAAAAAGAGGCGGATATTCTAATAAGTATTCATCAAAATTCTCTGCCTAACCCGAAAGAGGTGATATATAAGCATGGCGTGGGCACTTACTATTACAATGAGCAGTCAAGAGCGCTTGCGCAGAGCATTCAGAAAGAAGTCCTGAAATTCAGCGGATTTAGAGATGACGGCGTGAATTTTGCCTCTTTTGCGCTTACACGCCCGACAAGCCCCGTGAGCGTGCTTTTGGAGTGCGGGTATCTGATTGACAAAAACGAAGCGAGCAAAATGAACGATAAAAAGTTCCAAAAGGGCTATTCAAAGGCATTTGCAGACGGAGTGGAAAATTATTTAAGATATATTGTAGTTTTCTAGTTTCTTTTAAGTGCGCCCAAAAATGCGACATTTAACCAGAAAAGTATTTGCAGCTGGGGTCTGAACCAAACTGTGTCAAAAATGCCATGTACCATTGTAGGAAAAATGCTTAAAATGAGCGAAAAAGCAATTATTTTTGTTCTTTTTGGGGCACTCTGAACAAGTTTAAGCGCGTCTTTGAGCCATAATACAAGGAATGTAACAAAAGAAATCAGTGCAAAAATTCCGCTTTCAACGGCAATTTCAAGCGGAACGCAATAAGCGCCCAGAGCGTCGAAACCTGATTTCATGTACAATCCGTAAATTTCTCTAAAGTTTTTATTGCCGACACCTATTCCCAAGAACGGATTGTCTAAAAACATTTTGAACGATGAGGCGTAAACGTTCATCCTAAAAGCAATTGAGGAGTCGCCTCTGAATTCAAAAATGGATAAAATCCTATTTGTTATTGCAGGATTTGACATAATAAAAACAAGCACCGCGCAAATTAATGTCAGGGCAAGGTTTTTATACCTTCTTCTTATTGCTCTAAAGCCGCCTAAGTAGTTTTGGATGTAGTATATAATACCGAGTGCAAAAATCATATAAAACGCAGCTATTCCAAGGTAGCCGCCGCGAGAACCTGTGTAGATTATTGCAACTGTTGCGAGCAAAAACAATATTAAAAATCCCAAAAACCTTTTGTAGTGTTTGTTTAGGAGATTTATTGCAAAAAGGCACCACAGGCTTGAAATACCCGTTACCAAATAACCCGCAAGAAGGTTGGGGTTGTAGGGTTTCAAAGTTCCGTAAGCGCGTGAAATAATTTGTGTCGGGTCAAGATTTGATGTGTCTTGCCAACCTGCAATAGCTAAAATTCCGGAGTTGTTTTGAATGATTGCAATAATGCTCTCAAAGCTTACAATGCCTGCTATTGCAAGAATTGTAGGTAAGATTTTTTCTCTGTTGTCGCGAAAGTATGCAAGCGCGCTAAAATAAAAGTACATATAAATCGCAGTTTTTACAAAACCTTTAAGGCTTAGTGCAAAAAGCGTTGAGCCAAAAAGACTGAGAACTACAAATGCAAAATAAACAAGAATTGCCTTGTCATAAAGTGATATTTTAGTCCTTGCCCCTTTTTTTACAAAGAGTTTAAAAGTTTCAAGCACACTGAAACATATAGCAAAAATGCCTATGTAGCTTGAATCGCAAAAAGCGCAGGAAACAATTGTTAACATTAGAAAAATGTACAAAAGCGAGTCAATATTTTCAAAAAGCAGACTGTCCCTTATAAGCGCGGCAGTTTTTGTATTTTGTGAAGCGTACAAAATACCGTTTTTTATGCTTATAAAAATACTTTTTGTTCCAAATTTTCTATTGAACATCTTGGTTTTGATTTACCTGTTCTTCTAAATCCGCGTCATTTGTTTCATTTGGCTGTGCTACAACCGTTATGTTGGAAACTATTCCGTTTAGTTTATAATCTGAACCTTCAAGCGTGATAGGCAAACCTATTTTTATTTTATTTCCGCCGACAACAGCCCCGTCGCGGTCTTTTGTTATTTTTGCCTTATCTACGACAGTTATAAGAAAATCATACTGGTAAGGTGCCGTAACATCGTCTACTACGGTAAAGGGCTTTTTTGTATTAAAGGTGGGTATAATTGCTTTTTTTCTGTCGTATTTAACATCTTTTATTTTTAATTTTGTGTAGGGGACGTTTCTTATGGTAATAAATGTTTCATCGCCGGCTTCAAAAATGTTGTTTGAAGCACTTACGGTTACACTCCTTAAAAATATTTCAATTTCAACGTCTGCCGTTGTTTCAATTTGATTTGAAGATGTTGCTCTTTTGCCGAACATAGTAAGCATGCCCACAAGCAGCGCAACTATTAACACTCCGATTATAATTAAATCAAAAGTTCTGAGTTTTTTAAGAAATTTCATATATTTCTTCTCCTTTTAAATTTTCAATTTCATTTTTTAAATCTTCCACATCTACACTATGGCAGCCAAAATATCTTATGACAATGCTTGCCGCCAAGTTTCCTATAAACATTGCCTCACAAGGGCTGAAATTTGCACAAAGAGCAAGGGTAAAGGCAGCAACAACGGTATCTCCCGCGCCTGTTACATCAAAGACTTCTTTTTTATTAAATGCCTGAACCTCGTACATTTTTGTTTTGTCGCCCTGATTTTCAAAAAGCGCCATACCATTTTCGCCTCTTGTTAAAAGCACATAATCAAGGTTTAAATCTTTAATAAGGCTATCTCCGGCACTTTTTAGGTTTTTTTCATCTTTTAAAAAGTATCCGACGAACTTTTCGCAATCAGGCTGATTAGGCGTAATTGCTGTTGCTCCCTTGTATTTGTCAAGGTCTTTTTGAGCGTCCGCTACAACTATCTTATTGTGTTTCTTTGCAAATTCTATGGCAAAGTTAGCAATTTTGGGGGTTAAAAAGCCTAAATGATAATCTGAAAGTATTACTCCGTCGCAATTTGGTATTGCTTTTTTTAAATTTTCAATAACCTTTTCTTCAGTCTGTTTGCTCAAAGGCTCTGTTGTTTGTCTGTCAATGCGCACTATTTGCTGAGTTATACTCTGAGAGCATGAGCCTGAAATGCGCGTTTTGGTGGTTGTTTTTCTTGTTTTGTCCTCAACCATGTATTGAGTGTCGATTTTTTGTTCTCTGAGCGCTTCAAGTAAAACTTTTGCATAATAATCATCCCCATAAACCCCGAGCGCTGCAACCTTTCCAAGGTTAAGGGTTGCAATGTTATGCGCGGCGTTTGAGGCTGTACCTAAAATTATCTTTGTTTTAGAGTGTTCAAGTATCAAAACAGGCGCTTCGCGAGAGATTCTTGAAGTTGTGCCAAAAACCATCTCATCAATACCAAAATCCCCAACCACAAGGATTTTTGGCTCCCTCAACTTATCCAGTTTATTTAATATTACTCTTGTGTCTACATTCATCGCAACAACTATTTTATCATAAAAATGAATTAAAGCCCAAAAGTAAATTTTATGCTAAAATGTATAGTAGAATTTTTAGGATTTATAGCGTGGAAGAAAATTTTAATATTGACGAGCATATTAACAAAATAAAAAGTCAGATGGAGCAGGCTTCAAAGGATGATAATCCGCCATTGAGCGATGTCCCCTCGGATATTTTGGAGCAGTTACCAAATGACGAACCTTCGCTTGAAAATTATTCCGATAATCAGGAAGAAAATTTAACCCAGCCTGTTGCAGATGAAACAAATCAAGATGTTCAAACATCTCAAGACATTACGAATTATGATGAGCAATGGCATGACCCTTTTGGTACAAGTGAACATGATGCTGTTAAAAAATATGTAATATACATCTCAAAAGATTTTGTCCCATATATTGATAATATGGATAAAGACGCAAGAAGCGCCTATGTAAATGAAGCAATACAGCTTAAAATTGACCTTGAGGGCAAAGACAGAAAATGGCATTTGTTTAAAAGGGTTTTAAGGCATGTTATAGTTTCTGTTTTTACTCTGGTTATTGCTGTTCCTGCACTATTTTGGCTTGCGGATAAATCTATAACCGCAACAGTGCAAAATTATGGTTATGTTCAGGATAATTTTGAAAAGCTTTATAAAGATAAAATTGAGCGCGAAAAGGCAGTCAGAGAAATTCAGCAAATGCGACTGGGGCTTTAATTAATATCTACAATGCTTACCCCGTCGCCACCTTCGCCTTCTTCTCCTGCGCGGAATTTTGCAACGTAGGGTGAGTTTTTAAGGTAATTGCGAACGGCATTTTTCAGCGCTCCTGTTCCATGGCCATGGATTACAATAATTTCTCTTAAATTTCTCAAAGACGCCATATCAAACTGTTTGTCAAGGAAATCTATGGCATCTTCCGCCCTCATACCGCGAATATCAAGCCTGTTAGAGAGGCTTTGCGTAATGTCATCAAAACTTACGGTAACTTTTTTTAATGCTTTGCTGATTTTTTTATCGGTTTTTGCAAGTTTTTTAATATCTACTTTTGTTTTCATAAGCCCTATAGATACAAGGACTTTACCTTTTTTATCGGGCAAACTTTCAAGGCGGGCAACCTGCTCAAGCCCTTTTATAAGTACGTTTTGACCGATTTTTAAATTTGCAACATCAAGCGCTTCATATTTGTTTTGCAATTTTTCCTCATCAGACATAAATTCTTCTCTTGCGGCGCTTTCAAGTTTTGCCAGTCTGGAATATGAACGCATTGCAATCTTTTCGGATTTTTCTTTTCTCATAATGTCGAGAGTGTCTTTAATTTCGGCGCGTGCATTTTCAATTTGAGCCTGATATTTTTTCTTAAAACTTTCAAGAGATTTTTTCTTTTGGGCTTTTAATTCTTTTAATTTTTCCTGATACTCAGCCTCGATTTGAGCTGTTCTTTGGCGTATTTGCTCCGTTTCTTTTTCTTTTTGCGAAAGTTCGTTGTGTGTTTGTTGAATTTTGGCAAAAACCTCGCCCTCGGGGCTTTTTGCTTTATTTAAAATATCTTTTGCATTGTTAATAATTTCATCGTTTAAATTTAGGTTATGAGCTATACAGAGCGCATTTGAGCTGCCTGCAAGTCCTAAAATGAGCTTATATGTAGGTTTTAGCGTTTCGACATCAAACTCGACACTTGCGTTTTCAAATTTAGAGTTTTCGTATTTTAAAATTTTTAATTCTCCTAAATGCGTTGTGCAGACGCATAAAATGTCTTTTTCGGATAAATATTCAAGAATGGCGCGCGCAAGAGCTGAGCCTTCCTCAGGGTCTGTTCCTGCACCTAATTCGTCAAAAAGTACAAGAGAATTCTCGGTTGCGTTTTCAATAATTGTTGAAATGTTTTTAATGTGCGCGCTAAAGGTGGAAAGGTTTTGAGAAATGCTTTGTTCTTCCGATATGTCGGCTAAAACCTTGTCAAACGGGTAAATTTTAGCGCCAAGTGCGCAAATGTGCAGTCCTGCCTTTGTCATAAGCGTTAAAAGACCTGCAGTTTTCAGTGCTACAGTTTTTCCGCCTGTGTTAGAGCCTGTAATTAAAAGAGAATTATATGTTTTACCCAGTTCAAAGTCGTTTTCGACAATATTTTCAACGTTTCCGATTAAAAGCGGGTGTCGCATGGCTTGTATTTCAAGGATTTTTTGCTCACAAATTTGTGCGGGGGTTGACTTTGTGCGGATGGAATATTTCGCTCTTGCAAAGATGAAATCAAGCTCGCTTACAATATTTTGCACATCAGTCAATTCTTTTTTTATGTTTAAAAATTCTTTTGTTAATTCCCACAAAATTCGCTCAATTTCGGCGTTTATTTCAACTTCAATCTGGCGTATTTTGTTGTTTATAGGCACAAGAGCCGAAGGCTCGATAAAATAAGTCTGGCTGCTTGCGCTTACATCATGCACAATTCCTGATACTTTGTTTTTGTCTGTTGCCTTTACTTGGAAAACCGTTCTGCCCTCGCGCGTTGTCCAGACAATGTCTTGCAGATGTGATATAAAATCGGCATCTCCCAAAAGCTTGCCAATTGAGGCTTTTAAGTTATCTTTTGTGCTTTTATAAGCGTTCCTGAGTCTTTTTAATTCAGGACTTGCGCTGTCTAAAATGTTTAATTCGCTGTCAAAAGTTGAAAAAATTTTATCTTCAAATTCTTTATTTGTGTAGAGATTTTGCGCAATTGCCTTTAAATTTGGGCAATTTTCCTCTTTTGAAAGGAAATTTTTAATTAATCTTGATGTTCTTAAATTTTTTGTCAAATCAATGATATCACTTGCACCAAGTCTTTGTGTTTCAAGAATTTTAGCCCCGTCGCACAGAAATTCCAAAGGAAAGCAAGAAAAATTGCCTGCGTTATCGTAAATTCTTTTTGCTTCGCTTGTAAGTTCAAGATGATATTCAATTTGGGCTTTTTGATTGTAAATAGGGGCATACAGGCACTTTTGCTTGCCTAAATCAGACACCGCAAAATTGGCAAGAATTTCCAAAACCTTGTCAAATTCGAGTGATTGGGCATGCTTTTTAATTAAATCCGCTTGAGTGTCGGTCATTTTTCTAACTTTGTACCAGTGATGACCTTATTCTATCAAGAGCGGCGTCTTTACTCAAGCCCCATTCGCGTTTTGTTACGTGCACGACTTCATAACCCAAACGCTCCATTATGGCTTGTTTTTTGGTTTCTTTTACATTTTGTGTAAATTCGTCCAAAACTCCGTCTATTTCAACAATTAATTTGTCGTCAATCATAATATCGGCGTTAATGCCTGCAAAATCTACTCCTGCGCGGACTTTATGTGTTGTAAACTCGTCGTTAATAACTTCAAAAACCTCTTTTTCAAACGTATTTTTAAATACATTTTTTCTTGAGGCAATAACTTTATCCTGAGATTGTACAAACTCGAGATAATCCCTTAAAAGTCCTTCAGGAAGCTCGTTTACAGGCTTAGAGATAAAGTTTATAAGTCTTTTTCTTGCACGAGTAATCGCAACATTGAAAAGATTGGGTTTTTGCAAAAACATAAGGCTTTGCGAGTGTGAATTTGCCGCAATTGCCCATGACATAAGCATTACATCTCTTTCATCACCTTGGAAAGTATGCGCTGTGCCTATTTCAATTTGGTGCTGCTGTATTGTTTCCTGAGAAAAAACTCTTAAAACGGCTTTTTTAATTAATTCGACCTGACCCCTGAAAGGCGAGATTATACCTATCGAAACAGGTTCTAAGTCAGGATTTTTCTCGTTTTCATAAATTATATCCTGAACTTTTTTAATAATAGCCTCGCACTCGGCTTGATTCCTTGTAATGTCGGTGTCTACTTTTGCTTCTTTAACTTCAACAAGTTCAACAGGTGAAACATCGTCAAAATAAGGTTTCATGACTTTTATTCTGCCGCCGTAAAATTCTCTGTTTGAAAATTCGATAATAGGCTTTGGTGAGCGGAAATGTTCGTCTAAAAGGGTTGGTGTTGTTGAATAATAGTTTGCAACATCAAACATTGAATTTGTCCTGAAGCGCCAAAGCAGCTGGTAGCGGTCCTCTATGTTGTATTGGTTTAAAAATGATTGTTCTTTTGCCTTCTCTAAAAAAGACAGGTGAGGCAGTTGTTTGTCATCGCCCACAATTACAGCCTTTTTGGCTCTGAAAAGTATGGGAAAACAGCTTGCTATGTCGCATTGCGATGCTTCATCCAGTATTACGACATCAAACAACGCGGGTTTTAGGGGCAGAGAATTAGAAATTGCATAAGTTGTTACGCACCAGCATGGAAAAGCGGCTAAAAGCGGCTTAAAGTCCTCTTTTTCAAGCAGTCTGTTTTGTTGATTTAATTTTCTTGAAACAAGCGACTTTGAGTGTATCATAAGTCTTTGGCGTTTTTGCTGGTCACATAAAATATTCTTTAATGCGGTTCTGCGTTTGTTTTTCAGAATGTCTACCGCGAGTTTTTGTTGTTTTTTTCTCAAGCTTTTAATTTTCTTTAAAATTTGGTGCAAATTGCCGATTTTATATATGTTATTTTCAATTTTTCGCAGTTTTGCGTTTAAAAGCTCTAAATCAAGTTCCAGCGCCAGTCTTTGCGACAATTCGGAGGCTTTTATTTTTCCTTTAAGATTTAAAATCTTTTTAATTTTATTTAATTTTATTCCCTCGAAAATTTTGTCCAAAATATTTTTTTTGTGTTTGTTTTCATACTTTTCAAGCTCTTTGAGCAGCTTTTTGGTTTGGTTAACTTCCTCAAGGCTAAGCGCGTTTTTAATCACTTCGCACTCGCCTATTGCCTCTTTTGTTTCTTTTTGTTCTTCATATGCTTCACTGTATTGCTTTTCAAGAGAAAAAATCTTTTGTGCGCCTTCCTCAAGCCTTACTATTTCGTCGCACAAATTTTTCATATCATCAGGCTCTGCCATAACGGCGTCTTGGTAGCCGCTGTCTAAATCGACTTTATTTGAAAGTAAATCTTCAAGCTTAAAATTGAGCATTTTTTGATAGTTGGCTCTGCCCGCCCTAAGTGCAAGGTATGGAGCATTTAGCGAGTTTAAGCGCTGAGCGACAACATCAACGGCTTTGTCCATGCGAGAGGCAACAAGAACGCTTTTACCGTTTGCTATCAAGTGAGATACAAGGTTTACAATGGTTTGTGACTTTCCTGTCCCCGGCGGGCCGTATACGGCAAGAAAATTATTTTCTTCGATTTTTTTAATAACATCTTCTTGTGAATCGCTCAATGACAGTGGAGTTATGGGAAAAAAGTCTTTTATCTCTTTTTGTTCGAGCTTTTCGTTTGCAACTTTGCCCTTTTGCAGTAAATACTCGTGGTTTATGACCTCAAGCACCGTTTCACGATATACTCCTTGCGGCTTTTCGGCAATTTGAGTTAATTCGTGCAAAACTCCTGCCGTTATGCTTGGGCGTTTTGTTAAAATTACGGCGCTTTTCCTTTGCAGAGTAAGTTTTTCCACTTTTACGCGAGGGCGTTTTGCAATTTCATCAATTGCATCAAAATCAAAATCCCCATCCTCAAGGGCTTTTTCAAGATTTTCCCTTGAATAAAAGTCCTCAAAATCCTGTTTTATATCTTCAACAGGGGCTGTTTCAATCTCTATTTCAGGGATTAGCGATTTTAGAGTGGTTAAAAATATTTCAAGATTTTCCGATGTTAAGGGTAGCTCAGGCACGACATCCAAAAGCCCCGATAGCATAGCGTCCGCTTCTTGCTCGTCGTCGCGTTTCATAAGCTGTGCCAAAGCTCCGGTGTTGAGGGATAAAATATCCTCTTGTGCGGTAAGGACAATATTTACTCCGCGTCTTTCAAGCTTACAGGGTACGTATAAAAGCGGGGTTAAAAATTGGTTATTTTTTCTCGCTTTTGAATTTTTGCCCACAAGAAAAAGATAGCCGTAAATTAAATACTTTTCTTTTGCGTTCATATCGCTTTGAATCATAAGCTCGGTTAAATAGCTGTTTGAACCCTCAAGCAATAGTTCCTGATCAAAATTTGTAAAAAGCTTTTCCTCTCCGTCCAAAAAGACCCATTTATTTTCTTTGTCCTCTTTCAGGTTGCGAAAAGTTGAACTTTTGACTTCTTCTCTTACGCAGTCGTGCAAATACTGTGCAAGTTTTTTAATAAAACTTGTATTAAAAGCGCCTGCTATAACTTTTTGAGCTTCCTGTAGCATAAGAATATTATAGCTTGCTTGTAAAAATTTTTTTCATACAAAAAGAGTAGAGAATTACGACTGTTGTGTACTTTTAAATCTTTCAATTATAGCCTTTATCCTTGGGTCATCTATTGCTTCAATTCCTTGAGTTTTATATATTTCCATATACTCTTTTGCTTTTTTATGGGCTGCTTCGTATTCTTGAGTGCCCGCACTTTGCCAATAGCGTTTTCTGTATGAATTTAAAGCAATTTCTTCTTTTTCCGTTAATTCTTCCGCATTTGCGTCTTTTGCAATTATCCTGCACAAACGACCGTCATTTTGTGCTTCTTTTGAAGCAGCAATTCTTGTATTGGGACACAACGCCCAGACAATTTCCATTCTGAGAGAGTAAACAGGTGCGTATGCACGCGCATTTTCGGCTCTTTTTGTTTTTGCGTTTCTTCTTCTTTGTTCTTGCAGAATTTTATTTTCAAATATTTTTTTGTCTGCGAAATCTTTTGTTTTATTGTCTGCAAGGTTAACAAGCACTTTTTTGGCATCATCAGGGAAAATGTATTCTTTGATTATCTCTAATTCACCGTTTTTCAATGCTTCATCTATTTCTGATTTCCTTATGTTCAATTTTTTTGCCAAGTCAGATGTTGAGATTATGTTTTTGCTGCCGTTTCTAATGGCGTTTAGTTTCATTTCAGACTCTGAATACGGAGCAATATCAACCATAGCTCTTATTTTTGGACCTTGTGGAGTTTGAACTTTTTCATAAATTCCCGGCAGTGCGCCTGTTTTTAGCATTTGTGCCAGATTAACCGCGCTTGAATATCCGAGTCTTGCAAGATATGTCACAGGAACATAAATCGGTTTAATATTTCCGTCGGTTACTCTTTTTTTGTAATATTTTTCCGACGGTACAGGGTTTAGTTTTGTGTGTTCGCTAAGCGTTGCGCTATTTGTTTCATCTTCTAAATCAAAAATAAACGAATCTATAGTTTCGCCCCTTTTATATGTCGCTTCAAGCGGTTTTAAATCGCCTTCTTGCAGCATTCTTATAAGTGCGCCGTCTGTTATGTTAAAGTCAAATTGCATTTGTTTTGGCGATGTACAGTGTGGGAGCTTTTCTTGAATTTGATTTATAAAGTCTGCGTTTTGCTCTGTTTGTGTGTCAATGTATCCGCTTGAGAGAAGCGTTCTGGGTATTAAATCATAATCTAATTTGCCCTCATTCATCCATTTGACAACAGGCAAATAAGATTTCAGACCCAATGTTTTTGCAAGTGAAAAAGTGCTTTCCAAGTAAGGTTTTTCGCTTGCCATTTGCTCTTTTTCTTTAACAGTTAATTTTGGATCATACAAAAAAGCGACTTCGGGGTTTGTTTGAAGTTTTGCTTTGTATTTTTCGGTGTCTTCTGTGATGTTTTTTGCCCTTGTTTGTGAGCTGGCACCAAAACTGAAGCTGTCTTTTTCATATTTAAGAGGTGAAGTTGTAAATCTGCTTGGTTGCAGATTTGTTTTTGTAATTTGATGTTGTTGAGTAGTAAAATTTATTTTCATAGCAGAGATTTTAAAACCCGTGAATGAAAAAAATTGCCCGACGGTTTAAGAAATGTAAATTTTGACCGTCGATTACATTTTGCGTGCCGGAATTTGTAGTTTTGAGATTAAAAAAGACTCCCGAAAAGGGAGTCTTTTAGTCAGCGGAAGACGAGGCTCGAACTCGCAACAACCTGCTTGGAAGGCAGGGACTCTACCAATTGAGTTACTTCCGCACCAAATAAACCTTATTTAATTGTCAATCTTTTACTTCCGCACCAAATAAACCTTATTTAATTGTCAATCTTTATCGTAACTCAATTGGTCATTGTGGACAAGCCACGTTTGCTTCGCAAAGGAGTTACTTGTGCACACAAGAAGAATTTTTTTCGCAAAATTTATTTTGTCATGCAGCCAAGTTGTATTTATGCTTTTTATACACTAAAATTAACTTTATTTCAAGTGTCTGTTTTTTCTTCTTCAAGCCAGCAAAAACAAGTCCTCATAAAATCATTCCCGGCATGTAAAAAAATATCCTCGGCATGGAGTCCGTTTTCATAAAGCACAAATCTCTTTTTGCACCTTGCTTTCTTAAAAAGCTCTTCGCAGTGCCAAAAGTGAACCGTAGGGTCTTTTTTGCCCGCGATAAAAAGCAGGGGTGTACCTATTTTGTCTATAACATCACAGGGTTTTGTTTTTCTGTGCATAACAACGCTCGGGCGGATTGACAAAAATCTTTTCAGTTCAAACTTTTTAAACGTTTCAAACCATGCCTCTTTTTTGTACATTTGATTTTCGATTTTTGAAAAGTCATATGGCGCGCTGACAAGAATTATTTTATCCGTTTTGTGCTCTGCTGCATAAATCGCGCAAACCGCCGCCCCGAGTGAAAAACCGGCGAGGAATATTTTTTTATAGTTTTTTCGTTTTGCAAAATCAACAACCGCCGAAAGGTCATTTTCTTCTTTTGCGCTAAAAGTATAAAAGCCGCCGCTTTTGCCGTGTCCTCTGAAATCAAAGGTTAAAACGTCGTATTTTTTAAAAAATTCCCGTGAAATTTCTCTGAAAGCTTTTGAATTTTTTGTCATGCACCATCCGGGGGCGATGATTACGACACTGTCACAGTTTTTTGTATAATAATCCGCGGCGATTTTTACTCTGTCTTTTGTTTTTAAAATAATCTCCCGCGGCATTTCTGCTTATTCCTTGTCCAATCTCTCAGAGAGCATAGCCGCATAGCCCGAAATTTGTTTTAAATTTTTCTCATCCGCTAAAAATTTTAAAATGTCGTCTTTTGTGCCCCTTAAAATATCGGCGCTGAAAAATGTTGCGCCGTGCGGTGTTTCCACGCTCATTTGTAAAATTCTCGTTGTCGGTTTTTTTCTGTCGGGGGATGGTGTAATATAGAGTTTAAAAGACTTTGCGCCGTTGTTTTCGCTGAAATCTTCGCTCACTTTAGAAAAATTCCCCCACTCGCAGACTTCCCTCTGCGCCCTTTCGTAGAGCTTTTCTACAGCATTTTTTTGTATTTGTTCAAAATCCATATCTTCAGCCGTTTTTTTTGAAAAGTTTGTTTCGTTTTTACATTTGTATGATGTTTGTATGTTCATAATCATTCCTTTTTCTTATTTTATCAGGCTGCGGCGTTTTTGTCTAACGGATGAGTTAAATCGTAAAGTTCTTTAAGTCCTTCGCGTGAAATTATGTGCATTTCATCTTCGCTCAACATATCGCCCAGATAATCTTTTATATCCGGCAATTTAGCGGCAAGCCCGAGTTCGCGTTTTCTGTATGCTTTGTAAGTGTCGCTTAAATAGGTATTGTAAGCATTTTCAAATTCCTTTGTATCGTATTTACTGTAAACATTTCTTATGTTGTCATATTGCGCACCCAAGACGGTGTCTTTGTTTGATTTTATGTCGTAGTGCAGATGTTCAAGTTCGGAAAATTCATCCGCCAGAACACCTCTATATTGGAATTCTTCCTGTACGCCGTCTTTTGTAATTATATTCATCTGTGCTGCCGTGTAGCCTGATTTTTTAATCGCTTTTTCGCCTTCGGAAACGGTTTCTATAAGCATACTGGGGTTAAAAATGTTGCCGTTTTTATCTTTCAGGCAAATTAAATTATTTTTTTCAACAATTGTATAATTTGACGTTTCGGGGCTGTTTTGTGCTATTTCAAGCATTTTTTCATACCATTTTTTATATGAGTCCTTAAGTTTATCAACCTGTGCTTCGCTAAAGTATGCTATGCCGTCCTTGCTTGAGTAGTTGTGCAGCTCTGTTACGTTTATTCTGTCATCTTCAATTGCCTGAGCCAAATTTTCAACAAGTTTACCGCTCTGAAGCTCCCTTGCCTTTTCGACGACTTCTTTTTGAACGGCTTCAAATTCTGCAAGTTTTTGCGCGGGGATTTCTCCTTCTCCCGTTAAAATGTGTTTTATAAACAAATCCGTGTCATCTTGATTTTTTATTGAATTTTTTACAATCTGCGCGATGTCATCTTCGCTAAGTGTTGATACTCCGGCAATAATCCTTACGCCGTGCGCATCTCCGATTAATGAAGATGCCTGAAATTCATTTTGCGGGAAGGAGCTTTTGAAACTTAAAATCTTATTTCTTATTTTTGAAAGTACCGACTCTTCGCCTTTGGCACGTACGCTGATTGAGCCGTAGCCGCTTTGTGCCGTGTAGCTGTTATGTGATGCGTCATATACTATTTGCGGATTTATGCCCAAAATTTCAAACATTTCATCTATGGTATTGTATATAGAGTTTTCGTTTCCGTACTGTTTTGCTAAATTTGCCGCATATTCTCTGATTTGTTCTTCGTATTTCGGGTTATCAATTAAATTAATTGCATCCCCAAGCTGTTCAAGTGATATGTTTTTACCTTTTTCAAGCGCTTTTTTATAGGCATCCAAGACTGTTTTAGCGTTTTTGTTTGCAGAGTTGTTTAAATAGTCAATTGCTTCATCAAACGTAGTGAAAACTATTTTATCGGCTTGGTTTATTCCCTTTGAAACGGCGTTTTGCGCGCCGTCTGTAAGGGTGTCTGAAAGTGTGTCTTTGGCTTCGGTGAATAATTTTGCGCTAAGTGATGTTGCGCCGCCAAAGCTCAATCTCATTGCCCCGCCGATTAACGGTGAAGCCACAAGTCCGCCTAAAGCGCCGTTTAGGGTGTCATCTTTAATATCCTCAAGCCTTCCCTCTCCCAAAGCACGTGAAAAACCGTCTGCGGCGCCTGATAAAGCTCCGTCGACCGCCATATCGGCGCCGTAAGAAAGAGCCTTTGCCAAAATTGTTTTTGCGCTTGTTTGGGCTCCCTGTTTTGCGACGTAACTTGCCCCTCCTTTTGCCAGTAAATTGGCGATTATTCCTCCCCCTGCCGATTTTGCCGCAGCCTCTACGGATTCAAGTCCCAGAGTTTTTGCAACGGCAGTACCCGCAACGCCGCCAAGGGCGTTTGAAACGGGAGCCATTGCGCCGTTGATTGAGCCTGTAATCAGGTCATACCCTAAATCGGCGGCATTATATTCCTTTCCGCCCGCAAGAGCATCAGCCGCTTTGATTGCAGTTTTTGAAAGTGCGCCCGCGCCTGCTGCTACAAGTAAAGATGCCCCGCCCGTTACGGGTGCAAGTGCTGCGGCGCCAACCGCTATTATGCCCGATGTGACATCGGATACCACATCTGCGGACATTTCCTGTCCTTTTTGATACTTTTCAAGTACCGACTGGGCTTCTTGCTGTGTTATTTCACCGTTTTCATATTTTTCAAGCGTTTCTTCGACATAATCGGAGCCTGTTTTAAAATTAAAGAGATTTTTAATACCGTCCCATACTTTTCCGATTAGTCCCTGTTCTTCTTTTGTTTCTTCAAAACTTTCCCTTAAAGAATTGCTCTCCCGTGTTTTGTAGTTTTTGCTAAAGTTTACACTGTCGCCTTCTTGCAGGGTATTTTGGGCATAAAGAGGACTTTGGGCTTCAACATCGGCTGCTGCCTGAGATTCTCTTGTGTTATATACACTGCTGCCTGTTATATAAAGCGGTTCTACGTTCATTTTCTCTCTCAAAAAATAATGGGGTATATATATAAAGTATATCTGTGAGAAAAAATTGCCTTTTTATTTAATTTTGTTAAACACATTTAACAAACACCAAGGACACAGCGAGCCGAAAAGGCGTACCCGCCAACACGCGCACGGGGAGCAGCCCGCCCCGCCGCAACGGACACCGAAAGACTAGCACCTGACCGACCCGTAAGAGGAGGAGTTGTAGTCACAAGTGCTATTTAAGAGTTCACCATATATGATAGAAAATTTTAAATATAGCGCGATGAAAGCAGGATTATTATTTATCAATGTGTGTCAATGTACAAATTATATTTATATGTAATATAACATACAATTCAAAAAAATGTAACAATTATATTTATAATTAAAATTTGTTGTTGAAATTGTAAACAAATATGATATATTGTAGGTTATGGATAAATTATGTATAAATATAATTTATAACTAAAGATTAGCATTTGAAAAAGAGAACAGGTTGTGAATTATGAGCATTAAATGTTTTTCGCGTTTAAGATTTAGCGCTTTTACCTTAGCCGAACTTTTAATCGGCATACTTGTTATCTCGGTTATACTCACTCTTTTAGCACCGGTTATTACAAAAAGGGCAAAGGAGAGTTTTACCGTAAATTCAAGTGCACAGTATGAAAGCAGA
>CASGEP010000031.1 GCA_949300515.1 uncultured bacterium | reverse complement strand
TGACTGTTAAAATTTAAAAAATGTCGATGGGGGACTAGACTTTTAGCTGTAGGCGACCTTGGAGCCGTACAGATAAATGATGCTGTCAATTTGCCTTTTTAGGCAAATTGGTCAGTAAACCTTGGTGAAAGTCCCCTTGTCTGTTAGGGTAAAAAGCGTAAAATAAATGTCGATGGGGGGACTTGAACCCCCACAGATTGCTCTACATGCTCCTGAAACATGCGTGTCTACCATTTCACCACATCGACATATAACTTATTTTATTACAATTGTTTTAGTTTGTCCAAAAAACTTTTAATTTTCATTTCATGTTTGGTCCAATAAAGTCGTATAAAAAAGCAGGCAATGTGCTGAATAGAGTCGACCCTGACCCATTGGCGCGTTGCTTTAAATCTTATTGAACCTTGGGATTTTTCCCGATTTTTGTGCGCGAAGTTTGATTTTTCGCTGTTAAACAGGTGAAACTGGCATTTTGCAGCTTTTTTGCAGTGGTTTAAAATTTCCGCGGCGAGCGCTGTTTCTCCTGTTTTTTTTGCAAGATAATATGACGCAATCAACCCTTCGCAGCGCGCACCGTCGGGGTAATAGTGGTCGCCGTATTCGTAGTACATGCCGCCTTCGTAGTCAATGTAGGGGCTGTCGTCTTTTTTGTACATTCTTTTCATCATTTCTTTGGCATCGCCGTACACAAAATTCAAATGATTTTCTTTTATAAAGTTTGGATAATCATACCATTCTTCAATTGCCTGCATAAGCCAGGCATCTGAAGGAAGCGCCGTAAACAGGTGTTTGTAGCGCTTTGGTCTTTCATCGACTATCCAGTCCATTGCCGTTCTTGTCTTTTCAACAACAAGTTTTTCAAGCTCTTTGTCATCTTTAAAATGGTTTGCAAAAAGCCCCAGCCCGAGAAGTGCTTCACCCGGGTAGTAAAATGAAAATGTTTCCATTCTCTCGCTGTCGGACATATTTAAGAGCGGTTTGCCCTCGTTGTATGACGGGTGAATGTAATAGCCTAAAAATTCTCCTTCAGGGGTCAGCCTTGATATTAAATGTCTTGTAAGACCTTTAATGTATTCATCACAAGATTTGTCACCGCTTACAATTCTATATTGCATCAACATAACAAGCGACATACCGCTGCCGCCGAGTTTGCTTTTCCGGTTGTAGTACGCATGAAACGCCCTGCCGTATTCGCACTCGTGCTCTTGCAGGGTGGTAAGCGTGAAATCTATTGCTCTTTTTGCAGTGTTTATGTACTTATCATCGCCGCTCAGACTGTAGGCTCTAATTAGCGTTATTGCACCGCCGCAATGCCTTAAATCGTTATAATATCTGTTATCTTCGGGGCGTGCGGGGTGTTCATGGTCTTTTGTCGAGTCGGTTGTGCAATCGTAATAATACAAAAATCTGCCGTCATCCTGCATATTTTTAATAAGCCAGTCTGCGCCGTTTGCAAACTGTTCAAGCAGGGTGTCAAAGCTAAACTCTTTGTACATAACATTTGCGCGATATAGAGGCAAGCACCCGTCTTTATAGGTAATAAAAGCGCGCGTGTTAAAAAGGTAAAATTTCCAGTCTTTCTTTTTTTTCAAAAGTTTTATACGCTCGGAGAATTTATTTGTTTCTTTTGCCAGAGGCGTTTTTTTAAGCAGCGAGTCAAGAGCGTTTTTAAATGTCATATGCGACTGTACTATGGCATCTGTCGGCATATAATAATACGATTTTTCCCCGTCGTTTATCTCAATTCCGTCTATACCGATTTCAAAGCGCAGGGAGTCAAATTTTGACGAGTGGATTTTAGAGGGCGGCAGCTCTCTTTGAGAGATTGTATACTCAAACATTATCCTGCATTTTTGCGTATTTTCGATGTCAAAGTTTGCAAAGTCTTTGTTTTGTTTCAGCATTGCAATGATTTTCTCGACGGCACTTTTCAGAGTTGCCCTTTTGGAACCAAAGCGAATCATTTTTGTATGCGATTGGAAAAGGGAAATATATATAAAAGTTTTATTTGCGCTAAAGCCGATAAATTCTTCAAGCGCCGAAAAATCGCACCCGGGAGCACTGCCTTGCACAAGGGATTTTCTTACTTCACTCAAAAAAGAGTTGATAATTGAAAAATCCTGCTCGTAAAAACTGCGGGTGTTGTCGTTTTGTATTTTAAAATCCACTTTAAAAATTCCACATTAGTATAAAAGTGATTATAACACATTTATAAAACTTTTATACAAGAAACTTAACAAAATCGCTTTATGAGTTTGTGAGTGCATTCAAAAAATGCTATTATTGTTGCAACAATTTAATAGGAGTAAATATGAGCAATTACATTGAAAACGTTCTGGCAAAGACAAAAGAAAAAAATTCAAACGAAAAGGAATTTATTCAAGCGGTAAGTGAGGTTTTGGAAACACTTAAACCTGTTACGGACAAAAACCCGGAATATGAAAAAACCGCGCTGCTTGAAAGGCTTGTAGAGCCCGAGAGAATTATATCCTTCAGGGTGCCATGGATTGACGATAACGGCAAAGTGCAGGTAAACAGGGGTTTTCGTGTCCAGTTTAACGGAAGTATCGGACCTTACAAAGGCGGTTTAAGATTTCACCCGAGTGTAAATCAAAGCATTATGAAGTTTTTGGCATTTGAGCAAATATTTAAAAACGCGCTGACGGGGCTTCCAATCGGCGGCGGCAAGGGCGGTTCCGACTTTGACCCGAAAGGAAAATCAGACAGAGAAATTATGAGTTTTTGCCAGAGCTTTATGAATGAATTGCAAAGACATATAGGTCACAACCTTGATGTTCCCGCAGGCGATATCGGTGTGGGCGCAAGGGAGATAGGTTATCTTTTCGGTCAATACAGAAAAATCAAAAATGCTTTTGAAGCGGGAGTGCTGACGGGCAAAGGGCTTGAATACGGCGGTTCGCTTGCAAGAAAAGAAGCGACGGGCTTTGGTTTGATTTATTATATGAGAGAAATGCTAAAAGCTAATAATCTCGACTTTAAAGGAAAAATCGTAACTATTTCAGGCTCGGGCAACGTTGCAATTTATGCTGCTCAAAAAGTTACGGAATACGGCGCAAAAGTAGTGGCTATGAGTGATTCTAACGGCTGCATATACGATAAAGACGGAATTGACCTTGATGAAATCAAACGCTTAAAAGAGGTTGAGCGTTTAAGAATTAAAGAATATCTTAAAAAACACCCCACAGCACAGTATACGGAAAACGTTGAAGGTAAAACGCCCGCCGTGTACTCAATTAAAGCGGATATTGTACTCCCGTGCGCAACGCAAAACGACATCAATATACAAACTGCGGAAATTATGGTTAAAAACGGTGTAATTGCAATAGGCGAAGGCGCAAATATGCCTGTTGATATTGAGGCTATTAATTATTTTATTAAAAATAAAGTACTGCTTGCCCCCGCTAAAGCAGCAAACGCGGGCGGTGTTGCAACTTCCGCTCTTGAGATGTGTCAGAACAGTATGAGATACTTCTGGACATTTGAAGAAGTAGATAAAAAACTGGATGAAATTATGACAAACATATTTAAAGCTTGCAAGGAAACGGCTGATGAATACGGTCTTGGTATAAATTACCTTGCAGGTGCAAATATAGCGGCGTTTAAAAAAGTTGCAGCCGCTATGACTGCTCAGGGTATCATATAACACAAAAAACAATAAATCGCCGCCCTTTACAACGGGCGGCATTTTAAATTTTATTTTTTATTTTAATTATTCAAAACAGCCCTGCGCAACCGTGCTGTATACTCCGTCTTTTGCCAGAGCTTTATTTGTTCTTAATTCTATTATAAGCCTCGGGTCGCTTTTGCCGGCACTTTTTGCCTGTTCCATTTCTTTTTGTTTTGCAAGAGCAACTTTTTTCTCTGTTACCCTTCTGTTATATGCAGGCAGAAGCACGCCAAGGGAAATGATTGAGAAGCCGAGGCTTGCAAGCTGGCAGACTGAGCGCATATTTTTGTCTTTAGGCAAAACTTCATCAAAGGATTTCACATACGTATTTTTAATCCAGTCGCCTACTCTGTTTAAAAGCGGGCTTTGTTTTGTGGATTTGCCCGTTCTGTTTAAAAGTTTAACGTCGGGTTTTGTTTTTTCAATTATTGTTGCAGCTGCTTTTGCCGCGTAGTCACCGAGGAAATAAAGTCCCGAGAATGACGCCATATCTCTTACGGTACTTTCCCTGAGTTCGTTCGGGTCTTCCGAGGCAAACATTCTGCTTACAAATGTGCTTGTTGCAATCCACCTGCACTGGTCGACGGTCGGAAACATTCCTTTAAACTGGAACATTTGAAGGCTGGGTTTTTTCATCATGGATAAAAGTGCGATTGACACCATAGAAGCGGCGCATGCCAGCTTTTGCGAGAAAAAGTCGGCTTTTTCTTTTGCATTCATTTCTTTATGAGTGTTGCCTTTTTCAAAATCTTTATATATGGGAGCGCCCTTTTGTTTGTATTTGTGGCGCGTTATTGCTCTGTTTATTGATTGAACGGACATTGCAATCGGCAGTATTACCGCAAGTCCCAAAATGCTCTTTCTGTTAACGAGTTTTACGGCTTTTTGTCCGAAAGAGTCAAGGTTGTGACGTACGGAATCTTGAGTGAATTTTTTTGCAATATCCACGCTGTCGCGCAAGAGTTCGGATATATTTGAGCCAAAGCGTTTGCCGTCTATGTCATAAGTTAAAATTTCGCCGGCATGTGTCGTATCGGTTATAAGTGTTGAAACTTGCGCAAGTGTGTTTTTTAGTGCCTTTTTGTCATCGGAGTTGTCAAATACGGCTTTTGTTAAAAGGCTGCTCACTTCATCGAGCTTTTCTTTGCCCAGTGTTGATGAGAACTCTACCCATCTGTCGCCGTCCCTGCCGTTTAGTCCGGTGAAAATATTTTTGAAAAATGTCTTAATTTCATCTTCCGTGGTCGTTTTGGATGTTACATCCATGGAGTTTTTGAAAGTTTGAACAAATTTATCAATACTTTCACCGTTTGCCCATGAGTTTGAAAGATTTATGCCTTTAAACTCACCTCCGAGAGTATTTTTATTTAAAAGTTTTGCCATCCCGAGTACGATAAATGAGGGCATTAAACAGTTTGCAAAAAGTCCGGAGAATTCTCTCCTCGCCGTTTCCATAGCTGCAGGCACCCCTGTTTTTACAAGGTCAAAGACTGTCCTCGGGACATCGGTTGCAACGGAGTCTGTTAGCGCAACACCCACCATAGGGTATTTATCGCACATTTGAAGCCCTTTTGTGGCTAAATCAAGAAAGCTCCCTTTAAAACTTTGATTATTTGCTTTGTTGTATTTGCTGTTTATACTTCCGGTTTGAATTGATTGAGTTTTCATATCGATTATCGTTAAAAATTGATGACAAAACTTACAACAATCTATTAAAACATAAAAAAACTTTTTTTCTTTTATTTTAATACATTCTTTATTTTAAATGTTTACATTAGTTTAATTTTTCAAGAAATTCTTTTACCGTCTTTTCAATGTTTTGTGAGTTCATTATTGCCCTTACGACGGCTACTCTCTTTGCTCCGTTTGCAATAACTTCATCTATTGTGTTGTTATCAATCGCACCTATTGCAAAAAACGGTATTTCGACATTTTGCGCCGCCCATCCGAGATATTCAAGACCTGCCGCTTCTCTTTTGGGTTTTGTGGGTGTTTTATATACAGGACCCACTCCCAGATAGTCTGCACCGTTTTCTATGGCGCAGAGGGCATCATCGGGTTTATGGGTAGAAATTCCTATAATCATTTTCTCGCCGAGAATTTTTCTTGCGCTTTTTATATCGATGTCATCCTGTCCGAGGTGCACCCCGTCCGCGTTTAGTATCTGCGCCAAATCTATTCTGTCATTAACAATAAAAAGCGCTCCGTATTCGCTTGTAATCTGGCGTATTACTCTGCCGTATTCGATTATTTTTGCAGCGGGTTTTGTTTTTTCTCTCAGCTGCACAATGCTGACTCCGCTTTTAACCGCAAGGGCGACTCTGTCCAAAAATTCTTCATCGCTGTTAAAATTATCCGAATTTGTAACAAGATATAGCTTTTTATCTCTCAAAAGGTATTTTTTTATGTCCATTTTCAGCTTTTCATCCATTATTTTCTCAAGTGTGTAACATTTGTAGCGGTATTTGTCGGGCAAATTTGCATATTCGTTTAGTACGCGAAGCGCCTGCTCAAGCCGTTTAAAGTTGGAGCGAAAAATCATCTCTAAGCTTCTGTTTTCGTTTTTTTCTTTTGTGGGGTTTAAAATGTTTACACCGACGTCGTTTTTTGTATCTCTCGAGTTTAAAAGTTCATCATAGGCTGCATCAAAAAAACCGCACAGGCCGTGGCGTATGTTTTTAAGCTCTGTTGAGAGTTCTCTGTCATTAAGTTCAAAGCGTGCAATTTCCTCTAATACCCTCAGTGCTTCCGTTGCACGGTTTAGATTTGCATCTTTTATTCTGTTCAAAATTTATCCCTTATAAAATACTGCCTATGTGATTATATAACAAAGATTATGGTTTATTAAGGGCTTTGGTTTTAATTTTTGAATATGAATTACAAAGTTAAAAACAACACGCTCGATGAGCTTATTGAAATGGCAAGAAAGGGCGACATGGAGGCGCTTGAAGAGATTATCAGGCGGCAGCAGAAAAACGTGTTTGCGACCCTTTATTATCTGAACGCCAAGCCCGATGAGATTATGGATTTGACGCAGGAAGTACTTTTTAAGGTGGCAAAAAACATTAAAAAATTAAAAAATCCGAGAACTTTTAAATCATGGCTAAATCAGATAATAATTAACCAGTTTTATGACACTTTAAGAAAAAAACAAAAATCGGTTAAAAAAGTCTGTCTTGATGCGGCACAGGAAGATAAAAAAGAATTTGACATTCCGGACTTTGCTTCAAATCCTTATCAAAAGGCGCTTGATAAGGAGCTTGAGCGTGCCATAAAGTGTTCAATTCATAAACTGCCCGACCCTTTTAAGATGGCAATTATCATGAGAGAGCTTCAGGGTTTGAGTTACGAAGAAATTGCAAGAGCGACAAATTCAAACATAGGCACGGTAAAATCAAGAATTGCGCGTGCAAGACTGAAATTGCAGGAGTATTTAAAGCCGTATATTAGTTGAATGAGGAGAATTAATGCTTAAGGGAAATTTAACATGCGAGGATATTTCAAAGCTTATTTTGTCTTATATTGATGATAAGCTGAGTCAGGATAAAAGAAACAGAGTTGCGCTGCACCTTCGCAATTGTCCGTTTTGTATGGAAAAATACAGAGTCATAAAATCACTTTTTGATATTATTAAACAAAAAAATATCCGCAGGGCAAAGAAATTTCAGCAATACAGGCTTTTAAGCGCATATTGTGACAATGAAGTTTCGCAAAATACAAAGGAGAGTATCGAGGCTTCGCTTGCGCTCTCTTGTGATTTAGTGCACAGAATTTTAAAAATAAATTCGCTTAAAAAGCTTCTTGCGAATAATTTTGAGGAAAAATTTGCAGACTTTGAATTAAATCTTGAGAAAAAAGTCATTGAAAGACTAAAGTCGGAAGGTGTAGTAAATAAAATCAGGAAAATTTTTTGTAAAGACTAGTTTTCCTTGTATTCTTTTATTTCAACCATTACTCCGTTTTCCTTTAGTGCCTTTATAAAGCTGTTTGCAGCCCTTTTTTGTACTTTTTGGGGAACAACTCTGAGCAGCTCTACCGTTTTTGATATAATCGGGTCTTTGTCGTACCAGCGGTTGCCGTTGTAGGGCTTTACTATCTCGTAAAATCGCTCAAGTGCTTCTTTTGAAACCTGTTCTTCCACTTTTTGCAAAAAAATTTCCGCCTGCGAGTGGAGTTCGCTCTGATAATCTTCCAAAAGGTTGATTATCTCAAGCAATAGCGGATCATAGTCATACCAGCGTTTATGCTTGTGTGTCATTTGCACCTCCCGAGGTTTTCAGTGCTTCCGTATCATCCGGTACTCTTGAAACACAAACACCAAGCCCCTTTAGCTTTTCCGTAAACTTTTCATATCCTCTGTCTATGTGGTGTAATCCGTATATTTCACTCTCTCCGCGCGCCATAATTGCCGCAACCACAAGCGCCGCTCCCGCGCGAAGATCGGGTGCCGTTACGGATGTTCCGACCAGACACTCTACACCTTTTATTATAGCGTGGTTTTTGCTCTGTTTTATATTTGCACCCATTTTCCAAAGTTCCGCTATGTGCATAAATCTGTTTTCATACAGGCTTTCCGTAACGACACTAATGCCGTTTGAAGTTGACAAAAGCGCCATTGCAAGCGCCTGCAGGTCTGTGGGAAAACCGGGGTAAGGCTGTGTAATGAAGTTCATAGGCAAAAGCCTTGAATTTGAAGAAACTTCCATGACATTGGGTTCAAGCAGCTTGATTTTGGCTCCCATCTCAAGAAGTTTGCCCGTAAAAATTGTCAGGTGGTTGGGAAATACGTTTCTTATAATACCATGACCGCGCGAGCCTATAATTACGCTCATATAAGTCCCGGCCTCTATTCTGTCCGAAATTGTAGTGTATTCAACGCCGTGTAAGTCTTCTTGTTTTACGCCGTATATTAATATCTCGTTTGTGCCTGCTCCTTCGATTTTTGCACCCATTGACCTCAGGAAATTTGCCAAATCGACAATTTCAGGCTCCTGTGCGGCATTTTGAATTTTTGTTGTGCCTTCTGCAAGGACTGCAGCAAGCATGATGTTCTCCGTCGCCCCGACAGAGGGAATATCAAGGCATATGTCCGCCCCCTTAAGATACGGTGCCTGTGCATGAACGTAACCTTGTTCAATCTTGCACTTTGCGCCCAGCGCCTCAAGACCTTTTATGTGAAAATTAACACGCCTTTCGCCGATTTTGCAGCCGCCGGGGAGCGCGACTTTTGCTTCTCTCATTCTTCCCACAAGCGCACCCAGAACAACGAAGGAAGCGCGCATTTTGCTTACGAATTTGTCTGAAGCAACAATGCTTGTGAGGTTTTTGGCATCGATTTCGACAGATTTATCCGCTTTGTTGTAACTGCACTTTGCGCCGAGGCACTCAAGCACGTCAAGCATAATTTCAACATCTGTAAGTTCGGGGACATTGTGAATTTTGGAAACATCGCTTGCAAGGAGTGCAGCCGCCATAAGCTTGAGCACGGCGTTTTTTGCCCCGCTAATACTTACTTCGCCCTCCAGCGGGCGTGAGCCGCTTATAATTAATTTGTCGCTCAAGCTGCCTCCATTTCATCCTTTATTCTAATACAAGAATAAAAGTTTGAAAATACTTTTTTATATATTTAGTGTTCAACACCAAAAACCTTGGCGACTTCTTCCCTGTCATCAAAGTGTATAGTGCGGTCTTTCAGGATTTGATAGTTTTCGTGACCTTTTCCTGCGACGATTACAACATCCTTTTTATCCGCAAGATTTTTTAACATTTTGATAGCTTCGGCTCTGTCGGGTTCCACAAAGACACTTCTGGGGTTGATTAATTTTAATCCTGATAAAATGTCCGTTATTATTTGCTGCGGGTCCTCAGAGCGCGGGTTGTCCGATGTTACTACTATTTTATCACTCAGGGATTGTGCGATTTTGCCCATTTTGGGACGTTTTGTAGCATCTCTGTCTCCGCCGCAGCCAAACAAGCACACTAAACTGCCGTCTTTCGGCGTGAGTTCGCGTGCCGCCCTTAAGATATTTTCCAGACCGTCGGGAGTGTGTGCGTAGTCAACAATTACAAGAGGGCTTGTGCAGACGATTTCAAAGCGCCCCGCTACACTCTTTGTATTCTCAAGGGCTTCTTTTGCTATATTTATTGATATGCCGTTTGCAAGTGCGCAGCCGATTGCGGCAAGTGCGTTGTATACGCTGAACATGCCGTTTAACATAAGTTTGATATCGGTTTTTTGATTTTCAAATTCGCAGGTGAAGCTAACGCCCGAGGATGTAAATTCAATATTTTTTGCCATTAAGTCGGAATTATTTTTAATTCCGTAAGTTATTATTTTTACACCTTTCGGTACTCTTTCGATGAATCTTTTTGCATATTTATCGTCGTTGTTGATAATTGCGTATGCCCCCTCCTCAAGGCCTTCAAAGAGTTTTGCTTTGGCGTTAAAATAGTTGTCCATTGTAATGTGAAAGTCCAGATGGTCTTGTGTCAGGTTTGTAAAAACGGCGCCCGAGAATTTGCATTTTCTTACTCTGTGCTGTTCAAGAGAGTGAGAACTTACCTCTGTTACGACGTTTAAAATGTCTGATTTTAATATTTTTTGCAGGGTATGCTGCAGCTCGGGAGCCTGCGGGGTTGTGTGTTTTGCCTCCAGATATTCGCTTGCGCTTGAGAGTTTGTACCCCAGTGTGCCTATCAGGGCGCATTTTTTGGAATTTTGTTCAAATATTTTCTGAATAAGGTGCGTAACCGTTGTTTTTCCGTTTGTACCCGTAACGCCTATTAAATTTAACTCGCGCGAAGGATTGTGATAAAAACAGGCGGAAAGGTCGGCAATTTTTTCCTGTGTAGAGTTTACTATGAGCTGAGGTATTTCAATATTTAAAGGCTTTTCGCACATAAGAGCAACCGCACCTTTTTCAAATGCCATCTGTGCAAAGTCATGCCCGTCTACGTGTTCACCCTTTAAACATACAAAAATTTCATGTGAATTAATTGTATTTGAATTGTATGAAATTCCCAATATATCTACGTCTTTAAAGTTTAAAACCTCATTTGGTTCCACTTCTTTTATAATTTTACTTAATTCCATAGTATTTCTCCCAATCCTATGCAAGGAATATTTTACTCTTAAATTTCGTTTTTGTTAACAGTTTTTTTCTTGTCAGGGTTAATGTTCATTATTTTTACAAGTTCTGTTGTTATGTCTTTAAAAATCGGCGCGGCAACGGTCGAACCCCAGATGGCTTCGCCGTTGGGGCTGTCTACTACTACATATACAAGTACTTTTGGGTCGGATGCGGGTAAAAAGCCGACAATTGAAGTATACAATTTGTTTGAATACCCCGCTCCGTTATCAAGCGGACGTCTTGAGGTGCCTGTTTTTGCAGCTATGTAGTACTCGTCCATCTTTACGTTGCTTTTGCCGTTTTCAAGGGCTTCCACAAGAAGCCAGGTTAAATCATGTGCCGCCTGTTCACTCATAACGCGTCTTTTTATTACTTTTTCTTCAAGCACTTCGGGCGAATATTTTATAACGTGGGGCGTTATCCAGACGCCGTCGTTTGCAATTGCAGCAATCGCCGATGCCATCTGTATTGCCGTTACGGATGCGCCGTAGCCGTAGCCCATAGCACCATGGGTCGCTACATCCCAGCTTTTGGGCGGCGGCAATATCCCCGAGGACTCTCCCGGCAAATCAATTCCCGTTGTTTCGCCAAAGTTAAACGTTTTCAGTGTGTCGTAAAATTCCTGCGGGGTCATCATTTGTGAAACTTTGGCACTTGCAACGTTGCTTGAGTGTTCAAAAAGATATGTCAAATCAATCAAACCGGGGTTTTTGTTTCTGTCGTAGTCATAGTTTTTTATTTCCCACCAGCCGATTTTCATTTTACCCGTATCAAGAATTCTTGTGTTCTTGTCGACTTTTCCGTTTATCATAGCCGATGCCACGGTAATTACTTTAAAGGTTGAGCCGGGCGGATAAACGTCTGTTATTGCCCAGTTTTTCATTTCGTTCATTGAATATTTTTGGTAGTTGTTGGGGTCATAGTAAGGGTATGCGGCAAGTGCCAAAATCTCGCCTGTTTTGGGGTCAAGAACAATAACCGCGCCGCGAAGCGCTTTTGTCTTTTGTATTGTTTTATTCAGGTACTTTTCGCAAATGTGCTGTACGGCGGAATCAAGCGTGAGGTTAAGAGTTTTACCTTTGATGGGTGCTGCTATATCCTCGGGGTTTGTATTGAAATTATAGATAATATCGCCGTTCGGGGTTTTTTCATAGCTTATATTCTTGTCAAAATATTCAAGATAATCTTTTGCCACATATTCAATACCCCCCGCTACATCGGCATCGGAGTTATAATAGCCCAGAACATGTGAGGCGAGCGTGCCCTGAGGGTATGTTCTTTTGTTTTTTACTTCAAGGGATAATTCGCGGAGCCTCTTTGCTTTAATGGCTTCGGCTGTTTTTCTGTCCAGTGATTTTTTAATTAATATAACGCTCTCGTCCCTTGCAAGCGTTTTTGAAAGTGACGAAACGGGAATGTTTACAAGGGGGGAGAGTATTTGCGCCAACTCCTCGGGAGTGTGGTCGTAATACATCGGGTGGGCGTATAAATTGAAGGAGGTGTTGTCCGATGCAAGTTTAAAACCGTTCCTGTCCAGTATTTCACCCCTCAGTACAAAGAGTTTTGAGGAGCGCTGCTTTTTGGCACGGTCGCGATAGTGTCTGATATCCGCAACCTGTATTAAAAACAGGTACACGAGCAAAATGGCTATAAAAGTACTAAAGCCAAACTGTAAACATCCTATTCTTTTATCAAATTTTTTGTAGCGGTCTTTGCTCATAGTGTCTTAGTAGCCCATAGACCAAGCGTTTTTTTGATTGTTGTCGCGATTTTCAAAATTAACGTTTGGAATTTGCGCCGCGGAGAGTTCCACTACTTTTGTTGCTCTTTGCAGTATATTTGACTTTGCAACCGCCATATCTACGTTGTAGTAGGATTGCAGATAATCGAGTTTATTTTGCAGGTCCTCGTTTTCATAGTTAAGCGCAAGTGTTTCTTTTCTTATTTGATTAAGGGAAACCTCGCCCATGGTTACAAAATAATAACTGACAAGACAAACCATTACCAAAAAGCCGAGCAGTGCGCACAAAAATGTGTTAATTCTTGCTATTACAAGCTCTCGGTATGATTTTTCTTTTACAAAATATCCGCTTATAATTTGATTGCCGGATGTTTTTGTGTATTTGCCGCCCCCCATTTTAATGCCGTTTTCAATAGGAGGTACGGCTTTTTTTTGCACCTTTCTAAGTTGCGGGTTTGTATTGTTTTTTTTATTATTTTTATTGTTATTAAAAGAAAGCGAACTCAAGTTATCTCTCCTGCAATTTAAACTCTTCTTGCAACTCTTAGCTTGGCACTCCTTGATGGAGGATTAAGCTTTATTTCTTCCTCTGATGCGCAAATCGGTTTTTTGTTTACCAATTCGACTAACTTTCCTTCGCATCTGCAAACAGGAATGCTCTTGTCACATCTGCAATTGAGTGAGAAATTCTTGAGCAGTGTCTTTGCAAGCCTGTCTTCCAGAGAATGAAAAGTTATTACACTTATTATAGCACCAGTATCCAATAATGTAACCACATCTTTCAATGATTTTTCAAAATTTAACAACTCGTTATTTACTTCTATTCGTATTGCCTGAAAAACCCTTGTGGCACAGTGTGTTTTGGTGTTTGTTTTGGGGGTGGATTTTCTGATAATGTCAACAAGTTCAAAAGTTGTGTTAACGGGTCTTGAATTTACAATTGCCCGCACAATCCTTTTAGAATAGTGTTCTTCTCCGTATTTTGAAAAAATTTCGACAAGTTCACTTTCTTTATATTTGTTTACAACATCCCATGCGCTCAGTTTTGAATTTTCACCAAAGCGCATATCCAAAGGGGCATCTTTCATAAAACTGAAGCCTCTTTCCGCGCTTGTAAGCTGGTGATATGAAGCGCCGAGGTCATATATTATTCCGCCGGTTATCTTTTCAATACCGAGTTTTTCAAGGTTTTCTTTTATGTTTGTATAGCTGTCATGGATTATTGTAAGATTTTTATAGCCGCAAAGACGTTCTTTTGAGGCGTTAATTGCATCAATGTCGACATCAAAAGATATCAGTCTGCCGTTTTTTGAGATTTTTTTCAGCATAAGTTCGCTGTGTCCGCCGCCTCCAAGGGTGGCGTCAACAAATATTTTATCCGAATTATCGCAGTTAAGGGCATTTACCGCTTCATTCAGCATTACGCTGTAGTGATTGTAATTTTGCATAAAAAAATTATACACTAATCAAAAAATCTGTAGTAAAAAAGTGTAAAAATTGCCTGCAGTGCATCTTTTGCCTTGACCTTTTTGCCCTCCGAGTAAGCCCTTGCGTTGTAGGAGATAGGAACTTCCCTCAGGCGCAGTTTGTTTTTTATCACTTTTGCAGTAATTTCGGGTTCAAATTCAAACTTTTTTGCCTTTATTTCAAAATCTTTAATGCATTCGCGCTTAAAGGCTTTGTAGCATGTTTCCATGTCGGTAATTTTTGTACCGTAGAGGATGTTTGTAAGTGCGGTTAAGAATTTATTTGCAAACAGGCTTAAAAACAGGAAGGATTTTTCCTGTGATTTTTCTTTCAGTCTTGAGCCGTAGACTACATCTGCTTCATCATCCAATAAAAGTTTTAAAAGTTTGGAATAATCGCAAGGGTTGTACTCTAAATCAGCATCCTGAATTACCACTATATCGGCAGCGGCGTTTTTTATCCCCGTTGCAACTGCTGCACCCTTGCCTTGATTTTTGTCATGAAAAAGTAGTCGCTGCCGATCCGCGTCCTGGAAAAATCATATGCCAGAACCTCCGGCACCGGCACCTTCGTGTTTTCCCGGATCAGATTGATACACTCCACCTCCGTGGGCATCAGATCCTTCTCGTAGCTGAGCAGCGGAGATCCCGGCAGTACACCCACCTTCAGGATGATCTCGTCCGCTTCCCTCACCCGTCCGATCAGATAGACAGCGTTAAACATTCCCCCGGTCAGTTCTTTAATGGAAGAAACCTCGCATTCCTCCCCGAAATTCGTTTTCACCAGTTCCCGGATTTTCTCCTCCGAAAGGTGATTTTTCGTCTTACTTTTCATACCCGTCCTCCTCGTATGCTGATGTGTCAATCATAACAAAAAAAGGCCCCCGGGACTATTCTCCCAGAGGACCCAAACCTGTCCGCACACGACTCTTCCGCGCCTATCCGAACATCTTCCGGTAAGCGCCCGGCGCAATCCCGTATTCTTTTTCAAACAGCTTATAAAAGCTGGAGGTACTGCGGTATCCCAGTTCCGACGCAATATCGTCAATGGACTCGTCCGACTCCGCGATCCGCTCCGCCGCCCGCTCCATAAAAAACCGCTGTCGCAGTCTGGTGAAGGACTCTCCGCTCTCCCTGCGGATGCATCTGCCCAGATAATCTGAAGAGTAACCCAGCCGCCGGGCCAGCGTCTCCAGAGAGATTCCCGCGTCCGCCTGCCGCAGACTCTCCTCCACCTGACGCAGGATGGTATTCTCTTTCACCGGATCCGCGGCTGCCTTTACCAATTCCGCGAAAATCAGCGCCAGATACGCGCGAATCACATCCTCTCTGGGCTGCCTCTCGCAAAGCTGCTCTTCCGCCAACATCTCCATCAGCGTATATAAACGCCTGCCGCCCTGACGGGTCTGCGCCATGTCCTTCGCCAGCAGTCCCCGAAGACTTTCCGCTGTATCCGGGCACGCCTGCAGGACACACTCAAACACTTCCGGCGGAATTACGATTTTAAACACCACGTCCTGCTCCCGGGAAGGTCCAAGCCCATGGATCATCCCCGGCGCCAGCAGGCAGGCGGATCCCTGGGGATACGCGGTGGGGATGCGGTCCTGACTCCCATAAGCTGCCAGCTGCCCCCGGTAAACATACAAAAGCTCATAGAAATCATGA
>CASGEP010000030.1 GCA_949300515.1 uncultured bacterium | reverse complement strand
TGACATCAAATCTTGAGTATGTGTTCATAATAAATTTTTTGTTCATTACTTTTTCACCATTGTCCCTATTCCATCGTGCGTAAAAATTTCAAGCAGCAGTGAATGTTCCAGTCTGCCATCCAGTATATGCACACTTTCAACGCCGTTTTCAATTGCAAATTTACAACTTTGTACTTTTGGAATCATCCCGCCTTCTATAATTTTTTCATCAATATATTTTTGAATTTCCGACACTTTAAGTGTTGAAATAACTGAAGCGGGATCAAATTTATCTCTCATAACACCTTCGATATCGGTTAAAAAGACGAGCTTTTGCGCCTTTAGTGCGCATGCTGTTGCAACCGCTGCATAGTCAGCATTAATATTATAAATATTTCCGTCTTTGTCTTTTGAAACCGGTGCAATAATAGGAATGTAAGAGTTTTCAATAAGGACATTTAGGATTTTTTCATTTACTTTTGTGACTTCGCCAATAAAACCTAAGTCCTTGCCGTTGGGAAAGATTTTTTGCACTTCAAATAAATTTGTATCGCACCCTGATAAGCCAAGTGCCTCAACTCCACAGTTTTGAATTGCATGTACTATTTTTTTGTTAACGCTAGCGCCAAGCACCATTTCAACTACTTGTGCCGTTTTTTTATCTGTTTTTCTGAGTCCGTCGACAAATTCCGTTTGAATATTCATATCTTTTAGCGTTTGGGTTATTTCAACCCCTCCGCCATGCACTATGACAGGCTTTATGCCTATGTATTTCATAAGTGCAATATCTTCCGTTATTGTTTTAAATACATTTTCGTCTTTAAGTGCTTCACCGCCTAATTTTACAACTACGGTTTTGCCCGTAAATTCTTTTATGTAAGGCAGTGATTCGGTTAAAATTCTTACTTTTTGTACAAATTCTTTCATTATATCCTCGTCTATGTTCTATACTCGCCGTTTATTCTTACGTATTCGTAACTCAAATCGCAACCCCAAGCTGTCGCTTTTGAATTGCCCTCATTGAGATGCACATTAACGGTTATTTCTTTGTTTTTTAAAATTTCTTGTGCTGTTTCTTCGCAAAAATCAAGAGGCGTGCCGTTTTCCATTAAATAAATCGACTTGTCGCCACAGCTAAACTCTATTGAAACCCTTTCGGGGTCAAATTTTACTCCGCTATAGCCTAGTGCCGCAAGAATTCTGCCCCAGTTTGCATCTTCGCCGAAAAATGCCGTTTTTACAAGATTTGATGTAATTACCGATTTTGCAAGAATTTTTGCACTGTTTTCGTCTTTTGCGCCAAAAACATTTATTTCAAGAAATTTTGTTGCCCCTTCTCCATCCAGTACGATTTGTTTTGCAAGGTGTTTGTTTACCATATCAAGAGCTTGGGCAAATGTTTTATAATCATCCGTTTCGCTCTCTATAGGTTTATTTTTGGCACAGCCGTTTGCAAGTACAAGTACCATATCGTTTGTTGACGTGTCACCGTCAACGGAAATCATGTTGTAAGTGTTTTTTGTGCTGTCAGAGAGTGCTTTTTGTAACATTTCTTTTGATATAACGGCGTCAGTTGTCACAAATCCCAGCATTGTACCCATGTTGGGGTGAATCATGCCGGAGCCTTTTGCAATTGCGCCTATTTTTACGGTCTTTCCGCTTATTTCAAATTCATAAGCAATACCTTTTACAAAAGTGTCTGTCGTCATAATCCCTTCTGCAGCGTTCAGGGCAGCTTGTTCGTTGTTACCGATTTGTGTTGCTATTTCTTCTATCCCGTCTAAAATTTTATCCATCTGCAATTGCACGCCTATAACACCTGTTGAAGCCACAAGGACACTTCTTTGCGGCAAATTAAAAACTTTTTGAGTTTTTTCTATCATCTCCCAGGCATTTGTAAGCCCTTTAGCACCTGTGCATGCGTTTGCGTTACCGCTGTTTATGATTATCGCATTTATCGGTGTACCTTTTTCTACAATGTCTTTTGTAACAAGCAAGGGTGCTGCTTTTACAACATTTGTTGTATAAACACCTGCGCTAATTGCGGCATTTTTTGTATATATAAGTGCTAAATCCTTTCTTCTTCTTTTAACACCGGTTCTTATTCCTGCTGCCTCAAAGCCCAAGGGGGCAATAATTGCGCCGTTTATTTTTTTAATTTTTTCTTTTGTACCAAACATTTTTTCTCCTTATTTATGGAAATATTGCTATATTTTGCAGTGCTGTTTTTTCGTTTAAATCAAACATAATGTTCATATTTTGAACTGCTTGCCCCGAGGCTCCTTTGTATAGATTATCTATTGCGCTAAAGACCATTATTCTTTTTGTTCGTGTGTCTTTAAAAATACTTATGTCGCAATAGTTTGTGCCTTTTGTCCATCGTGTTTGCGCTTCTTCATCCAAAAGCCTTATAAAGGGTTTATCCTTGTAATATTTTTTATAAATTTCTTTTATGTCGTTTAATTCAAAATCTTTATTTGGTTTTAGGTAAACACTTGCTAAAATTCCCCTGTTCATGGGTATTAAGTGCGGTGTAAAGTTTATAAGTACATTTTGTTTTGAAATGTCGCCAAGTATTTGCTCAATTTCGGGGGTGTGTCTGTGGGAGGCAACTTTATAGGGTTTAATTGTTTCGTTACATTCGCAAAAGAGTGTGTCAATGTTTAGTCCTCTGCCTGCACCTGTCACACCTGATTTTGCATCAATTATTATTTCATCGGGGTAAATAATACCTTCTTTTAAAAGCGGTGCAACGGCAAGGATAGAGGCGGTTGCGTAGCAGCCCGGGTTTGCAACAAGTCTTGCGTGTTTAATTTTTTCAAAATTCCACTCAGGCAGACCGTATACGGCTTCATTTAAAAGGTTTTGCCCAAAGTGTTCGGTTTTATACCATTTTTCATAGGTTTCTTTATTGTTTAATCTAAAATCCGCCCCTAAGTCTATTACTTTTGTATTGTTTAATATATCCTCATTAATTTTTGCGCTTGCAATTCCATGGGGTAGGGCAAGGAAGATAACATCTGCTTTTTTGGAAATTTCTTCAATATTTTCTGTTTCAAGTTCGATATCTAAAACCCCTTTGAAATTTTTATAAATATCGGAAAATAGTTGTCCGCAGTAGCTTTTGCTCACTAAAGAAACAATTTCGACATTTTTGTGATGTGCAAGTATTGCTGCAAGAACTGCTCCTGAGTACCCTGTTGCCCCTATTATCGCTGCTTTTATCATTTTTTACCTTTCATTATACAAAAAAGCCTCCCTTTTTAAGGTTTTGTCCTTTAAGGGAGGCTTAATAAATTTATCTTAGAAATTTACACACTGACAAAACTTAATAAGACTCCAATCTTATTAAGCGTCGGCGGATAAATCTAACTTGTTGGTTTAATTTCATTTTTTTCCTCTTGTTTTGATTTATTAGAACATTTTTTTTATTTCTTGTCAATACACCGCCCGTACATTTTGTAAGTTTATTGTAAATATTGCTTAATATTATGACAATTTTCAGCCTTTTTGAGTTTTAATAGTTCTGCATATAAAGGATAGAAACAATGACAAAAGCATTAACAATTACACCGAAAATCACTCAAAGTTACAAACAGGTACAAACAAACGTTGCAAAGAATTCTCAGCTTGCGGCAAATTACGTCGTACAACAGCCAAAAAGCAAGGCAACAAAAGGACTTGTCGGGCATGTGATTGATGTTTTTAAAACCGTTTTAAGTAAAATTTCTACCCCGCAGGATGCACTCGCAAAGTTCAGTAAGGGCGTAAATTTACCATCGCACAAAGACCCCGCGGCAATCGTTATGAAAACAATGCACGGCTGATTTGTGCTAAAATATTAGAGTGGAATACATTTTAGGGAAAAACTACGACGAATTTATCTGCAGGCATGAAAAAATAAAATTTTATTTTGACGGCATGTCTGCGAAGTTTGTCGTGCCGCGAAAAAATGTCGATGACGGACTTATTGATATTTTTAATTTTGACAGAGTCTTTTTTCAGCTTTTTTTAAAAGACGGGGTTGTATTTGTCCTTATTAAGTTTAATGAGTTAAAATGGGTTGATGTTCCTTTTGTTGTTTCGGGTGCGGTTAATCTCGCTCCGCCGCAGCTTTCCGAAGGATACGGGGTGGATATTATCCTTGCTAATGCGTTAAGCGGCAGGGTTTATGTCAACAGGCGCGAGGCGCTTGGTTTGGGACTTTCAAAGGCGCTTTTCTGGGCTGCATACAGGCAAATGAAACATCCTGTTGAAAATTTGCAAAGCAGGATAAACAAAATCCATGCAAGTTTTTCATCAGAGGAGATGGCGCGGCTTTCTCTGGGCTGTGTGAAATGTTGAAATACCGTTAAGAATAAAAAACACGGATAAAAAAATTATCCGTGTTTATTTGTTTTATTTTGCCCTGTAATCGAGCAATACAAGCGATGTTGATTTTATAAGGTTGTACGCCCAAATGCAAATCATAACCCCGCCGATTATTCCGACAAACGGGTCCAAAAATACAAGTCCGAAATATTTTCCCGCAAGGAGCGCAAATATCGCAAAAAACGAAGTCAGCGCGTCTGCCAGAATGTGCATATATGCCGCAATGAAGTTATAGTCTTTTTTCTCGGTTTCTTTGTGCTCATGTTCATGGTCATGTTCATGTTCGTGGTCATGGTCGTGTCCGTGGCTGTGTACGCCCATTATAAGCACGCTCACAAGGTTTACAATAAGACCGATAACGGCGACAATTATCGCTTCGTTAAATCCTATTTCATACGGATTAAAAAACCTTAAAAAAGATTCGTATAAAATTGCGACACCTGTTACCCCGAGCAGTATCGAGCTCACAAAACCGCCAAGAGTGCCGATTTTATCCGTTGAAATACTGAATTTTGGCGAGTTTTGAAACTTTGCAGCCAAAATATAGGCAAAAAACGTTATAGAAAGAGCAAAAGCGTGCGTTCCCATATGCCAGCCGTCAGCCGTTAATGCCATAGAGTGCGTAATTACGCCGAAAAATATCTCAAACACCATCGTTGCAAGTGTCAGTATAATTACTGTAAGGGTTTTGTTTTTAGCCTGTGTATTAGTCATACTTACTCCTTTTCTTGTCTTATACCATACGGGGGTATAGTATAATTATAACACTTTACCGCATTTTGTCAAGATGTCGGAATAATTATTGCTCTATTTCTTTAATAGGTTGGCAGGGCGAGCCGTACGCCAGCATATTTGACGGAATGTCTTTTGTGACAAGGCTTCCCGCGCCGATTACCACATTGTCGCCTATTGTAACACCCGGCAAAATATGGCAGTTGGCGCCAATCCATACGTTATTGCCGACCGTTATAGGATATGCAAATTCGAGCCATTTGTTTCGCACGGACGCATCAAGCGGGTGACCGGCCGTATAAAATCCGCAATTGGGAGCAATTAAAACGTAATCACCAAATTTAATTTTTGCGCAGTCCAGCATTACACAGTTATGATTAACATAAAAATGAGTGCCTGCTTCTATGTTGTAGCCGTAATCGCACCAAAAATCCGACTCGATGTTAAAAAATTCGCCGATTGAGCCAAAAAGTTTTCGTATAATTCCCTCACGCTTTTCAGTATCCGAGGCTTTTGCTGTATTGTATTCGTGGCATAAATCTTTTGCATAGAGCCTCTCTCTTAAAAGTCCTTTATCGCCCGAATCGTAAAGATACCCGGCAAGCATTTTTTCTTTGTTATTCATTTTTTAAAACTCCATATATTTTAAAAATATATTACCATCTACCGTATAAAATGCAATCTGCAATGCACCTTGACTATTAAACACAAGATTAATTTAAAAGCTTTTATTAAATGATTATTATAATCATTATGCCTTTTAAAATATTTCTCATCATATTTTTTGCATTTTTTACACATTGTGCTTATTGTGCCGATATTGAAGTTACAAATTTTGACGAACTTATAAATTCGACTCCGCAAAGCGGAGATACAATTACATTTGGTAATAATCTGACTTCAAGCAGTTCAATTGCCGCGCATTTTGAAAATTTAAGCATAACTTTTGACGGAAATAATTTCTATATAGATGGTTCAGATACCTTTGGCGGTTTTATATTAAATCGCAAAAACAATTTTAACTCGGTAAGAATAATTAATTGCAAAGGTCAGGAATACAACAATTCTTATTATGCCGGTGCAATATACAACGAAGGAGGTACGTCAAGTATTTTCAACGCCGATTTTGACGGAAATTTCGTAGATGCACAAGGGGTAAATTTTGCTGTCGGCGGCGCGGTTTACAACCTTCTTGGCGGCAATATGAAAATAGATACCGCACTTTTTTATGATAACTATGCAAATGCCGCAGATGCCTACGGCGGAGCGCTTGCAAACGGATACCAAAACGATACGGATGCAATAATAGAAATTACAAAAAGCGTTTTTGAAAACAACTACAGCGAAGGCAGTGTTTTATCCTACGGCGGAGCATTTTATAATGCAGGAAGCGCCAATATAACATCCAGTGTCTTTGAAAATAACTATGCGGACAGTACAAACGGCTTTTTTGGCTATGGCGGCGCAATTTATAATATGGGCAAGATGAATATAGATAATTCCCTTATAAATTCTAATCATGTGGATGGCGAAAACAGTTTTGCAGCGGCAGGAGGGGCCATATACAACAATTCCACTTTGTCAATTACAAATTCAATACTTAAAGACAACCATGCATCATCAGACAACGGTGCAACAGGAGGAGCGATATTTAACGATACCGGCGGAATGCTGACAATCAAAAATTCAACACTACAGGACAATTACCTTCAATCACAAGACGCCAGAGGGGGTGCAATCGGCAACAGGGGCACACTTATAATTTTAAGCTCCACGTTTAAAAATAACCGTGAAAACGAAAATACAAACGATATTTATAACGAAAACGGCACAATAAGATTTCAAGGAGAGGGTACAACGGAGATTTTAGGAGGGATCAAAGGCAATGGCGAAATTTATAAAGAAGATAGCGGAGTTTTAAATCTTGGCGGGAATAATAGTGATTATACGGGTAATTTTACATTTAACGGAGGAACTATAAACCTTTTAGCCGACAGTGTTTACTTTGGCGCGCAGGATAATACATTTGGCAACAATGTGAATTTTAACATGCAAAACAGGCAGATTGATAACGTTAATTTTAACGATTTGACTTTGTCCGGACGCACAAATATCTATCCCGATGTTAATTTTAACACTAATTTGATGGACACAATAAGTGCTTCATTACTTGAGGGAAGCGGAAACATATATGTACCCCGCCTTTTAATTTCAGGCACGCCCGAGGGACAGTTTATATCAATACCATTTGCAAATACTACCCTTAAAAATTCAATAAGCTATACACCAAAAATAATAAACACGCCTATTTACAACTATAATTCTTCTTATAATTCACAAAACGGACATTTTGATTTCACGCGCGGGGGCTTTTATCCCGGAGTATTGGCAGGAGAAGTCGCGACACAAATTGCCGGCTATCTTGGCACAATCGATACTTTTTACAATGTGTTTTCAAACCTTGATATGGTTTTAATCGGGGATAAGTATAAAGCAGCGTCCTTAAAATTTAAAGACAGATATGCCTCAATCGGTACAAATCCTCTATTTTCCCCGAACAATATACCTGAACAAAATGCCGGAGTATGGTTTAAACCTTATTCTATATTTGAAAACGTACCTTTAAAAAACGGGCCCGAAGTATCAAACGTGCAATACGGCACAATGTTCGGTGCGGAAAGCGAGCTTAAGCGACTAAAAAATGGCTTTTTTGGACTTTTTGGCACGTATGGAGTATACAAGGGCTCGCATTTAGCTTATGATGGCATCGGAATAAACAACAACGGAGGGCTTTTCGGACTTAACGGCGCAATATATAAAGGCGGGTATTTTACACTTATAAGCGCTAACATCGGCGCAAACACGTCAAGAGCTTATACTGATTTCGGACATGAAAATTTTGCAATGCTCAACACCGGCATTTCACAAAATACAGGATACAATTTTTCATTTTTTAATAACAAACTAATCTTGCAGCCAAGCATCATGACCTCATATGTTTTCGTAAATACATTTGATTACAAAAACGCTTCAGGCCTTGATATCAATACCCATCCCCTAAATGCAATTCACATTGAGCCGCAGATAAAATTAATCGGCAACTTTAAAAATTACATCCAACCCTATCTTAGCGTGTCTTTTGCCTGGAATATAATTGATAAAACAAAATTTAAGGTAAATGACATATATTTAAGCGATTTATCCGTAAAACCTTATGTAAAATATGGCGCCGGTATACAAAAACGCTTCGGAGAAAGATTAACCGGTTTTTTTGAAGCAATGATTAGAAATGGCGGCAGAAACGGCGTGGGCTTGCAGCTGGGTCTAAGATTCAGCATATAAATTATTAAATATTATTACAAAATACTTTTAAAATATTTTTGTTTCAAATATGCTTTGAGAGTGTGCAAAATGGCAAAACGAGGAAATATTATGCCGAAATTCAATCTTATGTCTTATATAATGCCGCCGGAGGATAAAGTTTTTTTCACGCTTTTTCAGGACGGTTCGGAAATTTGTAAAAATGCGGCAAAACTTTATGCCGAGGTACTTGAAACAAAATTAGACCCTCAAAAAAAAGAAGAAGCGCTAAAACTTAGAAAAAAAGGGAAGTTGGCGTATAAACTTGTCTTAAAGCATCTGAACAAAAGCTTTATTACTCCTATTGAGCGCGAAGATATTCAATACATTGCAGTACAATTGAATAAAATTAACAAAAAAATTGTAAAAGCCTGTTTAAATCTTGAAGTTTACCACCTTACAAACTATACGGGTGAAATGAAAGAACAGGCGCTCACTCTTGTCAATGCAACGGAAAGCATGGGCGAGATAATCGGAAAATTTAAAAAAGTAAGCGATGTCGAAGATATGACCAAAACAAATATTCAGATGAAAGAGCTTGAAACGCACGGAGACGAAATACATCTCAAGGCTATGAGCGAACTTTTTTCCGGTAAATTTGATGCACTTGATGTCATAAAGCTGAGGGATATGTATAAAGAAATCGAAAACGCGCTTGACGCTTGTTTTAATGTATCTGATACCATTTTAAACGTAGTACTCAAGCAGGCTTAGGGGCAATTATATGACATTAACGCTCATAATTTTAACTTTTACAATACTTGTGGCTTTAGCGTTTGAATTCATAAACGGTTTTCATGACTGCGCAAATGCCATTGCAACGGTTGTTTCAACAAAAGTCCTCTCGCCAAAACAAGCCGTGCTCTTTGGCGCAAGTCTGGAATTTATAGGCGCCTTAACCGGAACACACGTTGCAAAAACAATAGGTTCGGGCATTGTAAATGCCGAACTCGTCACACTTACGGTGATTTTCTGCGCACTTTTGGCAGCTGTTATATGGAATTTATTTACCTGGTGGCTCGGGCTTCCTTCAAGCTCCTCCCATGCGCTGATAGGCGGGCTTTTGGGCGCCGCAATTGCAAAGGCGGGCGTTGATGTAGTAAATGTAAAAACGCTTTTTGACAAGGTTATTATTCCTATGTTTACATCTCCGGTTTTGGGATTTTGCGTAGGATTTATTTTAATGCTGCTGATTGCAAGGCTTATAATATCCCTAAAATACAGCCCGCAGAAGGCAAATAAGAAATTCAGAAAACTGCAGCTGATATCTTCGGGACTTATGGCGCTGAGCCACGGCTCAAACGATGCGCAAAAAACCATGGGGATAATTACCCTTGCTCTTTTGTCGGGCGGAGTGCTAAAAACGGCTCCCGGCAGCGAATTTGAAATACCGATTTATGTTATTCTGGTTTGTGCCTTTACCATGGCGGCGGGAACAATGAACGGCGGCTGGAAAATCATTAAAACAATGGGGCACAAGATTATTAAGCTGAAACCGGTACACGGTTTTGCCGCCGAAACATCGGCTGCAGGCTTAATTTTGACGGCTTCGCATTTTGGAATACCTTTGAGCACAACACATGTGATATCAACATCTATTATGGGCGTAGGCTCTACCTTCCACGCGCATGCGGTAAAGTGGCGGATTGTGGGAAATATTGTAACGGCGTGGATTGTTACAATCCCCGCGTGCATGTTTTTGTCGTCAATAATATATTCTCTTGTTTATAAAGTTGCGCAAATGCTCTAAGTACACAAAAAACACCCCGTTAATGAGGCGGAGTGCTTTTGTAATGGTTAAATGCAATTAGTTTTGAGTTAATTTATTAATTGCTTTTGTGAGTCTTGATTTTTTCCTTGCAGCAGTGTTTTTGTGAAGTATACCTTTGCTTACCGCTTTGTCGCAAAGCTGATAAACTTTTGAAATTGCTGCTGAGAGTTCTTTTTCATCACCCTTTACAAGAGAAAGTGCCTTTTTAACCGCTGTCTTGATTGACGATTTAAAAGCAACGTTTCTTTCAGTGTTTCTTTTTGCAACTAATACTCTTTTTTTTGCAGATTTAATATTTGCCATTGTTTTTTTCCTTTCGCATAATAAACTAAAGTTTTTCTGCAGAGGATAGTGAGTCAACTATATAATACTCAAAAAGAAAAATTGTTGCAATACATCTCGTAAAATCTTTGTGCGAAAATCAGCGAGGCAATAAGGACGGAAATTACCGCGGAGAAAAGTACAGCGCCCGCGGCGATATCTTTGGCGAGTTTTGCAAGCTTTGCCCAGCGCCCCTTGTAGTAGGCATCAACGATGTATTCAAAAACGGAGTTAAAAAGTTCACAAATTAAGACCTGAGCGTTTGCAAAAATCAAAAGGCAAAATTCAACGACACTTACGCGCAAAAACAGTGCAATGCTGAGTATGAAAAAAGCTATTACAATGTGTTTTCTGAAATTTCTTTCCGATTTGAAAGCGAGCCTTAAGCCGTTTAGCGCGTACAGTGCGCTTCGCATGAAGCTTCTTGATTGAAATTTTTTCATAAAGTTTTAATTACAGCCTCTTGAATTCCCACAACAAAATCATAATCTTTTTGGGTTAAATGGTCAAATCCCAGAAGATGCAAAAGCCCGTGCGTAATAAGCGTGTAAAGCTCGACATCAAGGCTGTTTGCATTTTCTTGCGCCTGCCTTAAAAGCGTGTCTGTCGATATTATTATCTCGCCAAGCTCAATTGTGTCGTTAAATACCATTGCGTTTTCATCATCCGCAAAAAGCGCGAAAGTTATAACATCGGTTGTTTTGTCTTTGTTTCTGTAGGCTGCGTTTATCTCCCGTATTGTTTTGTCGCAGCAGAATGTAAGCTCAAGCGAGAGAGTTTTAAAACTGTGCGCCAAAACGGGGGATAGCTGCACAATTTGCGGCATATCGAGCAAAATTTCGATAATTCTTTCCGTTTGTTTTTTCAAAAGCACTTTTGTTTTAGGCAGGCGGATTTTGCCGAGTTTATTTATCTCAATTTTGTTCATTGTCTTTGATATCAGGATTTTCAATTTTTTGTTCCTGTTTTCTGATTATTTTTTCCTGTATTCTTTTCTCCAGTTTTTCTTCGCGGCTGGGCTGAAGTTTGATTTTATTTTTGTCCTCAAATTCGCTCAGGATGTTTTCCTGATATTTTATTCTGTCGTGCTGCATTCCGCGAAGTATTCTGTTAAATGTGTTTGCTATAAGTTTAATGTCTTTTAGTGTCAGCGGGCTGTCCGAGAGCTGCCCGTCGTTTAAGCGCTCCGTTATAATTTTATTTATCATATTTTCAATTTGTTCCTGAGAGGGATTTTTGAGCGAACGAACGGCGCTTTCAACCGCATCTGCAAGCATTAATATTGCGGTTTCTTTTGTAAGCGGCTTGGGACCGGGGTATCTGAACTGTTCTTCCTGTACGTTTTCTTTTCCCTCAAGGTCAACAGCCTGTTTGTAAAAATGTCCCGCAAGCCCCTGTCCGTGGTGCTGCTGAATAAAATCTATTATAACCTGCGGAAGCCCGTATTCTTTTGCAAGTTCCACACCGTCTTTTGTGTGCGAGGTAATTACCATTTTTGACAACCTCGGATTAAGCTTTGTGTGCGGGTTTTCAATACCGAAGTAGGATTGGTTTTCTATAAAAAACAGAGGTCTTTTCAGTTTGCCTATGTCATGATAGAAAGCACCAACCCTTGCAAGTATCGGATTTGCTCCAATTGCTTCCGCCGCAGCCTCGCACAGGTTGGCTACCATAAGCGAGTGGTGATAAGTGCCGGGCGCCTTGTACTGCAGTTTTGACAGCAGTTCCTGATTGTGGTCGGCAAGCTCAATAAGTCCGTACGGGGTTACAATTTTGAAAACATTTTCTATAATAGGTAAAACGCCAAGGGCAATAATGCTTGAGAATAAACCGTTTAAAAAGCCTGCTGTTGCGTTTGTAAGGAAGGATAAATTCTTAAATATTTCAAACTGACCGTCAAACATTGCAATAAGCATGATAGACAGGAATATCACAGCGCCCACTTCAAGCCCGCATCTTATTATATCAAAGCGTTTTGTATAGCATATTTTTGATACCGAATAAGCAGCCATAATGCTTGAAAATACAAATACTGCGGTGATTTGCGGGTCAAGAAACAGCGTAACCGACAAGAGCGCAAGAAGCAGAATTGAAGCCAAAAATGCCACTATCGGATTTGTAAAAATTGCTATTATTATGGTAAAAGCAGGAAAAGGCATATAGTAGTTTTTAATTATGTCAAGCGGGGTGATAATTACGCAAATGTAAGTCAAAAGTATTGAAAACGCAGTAATTATCGAAATATATTGCGGGGTAAAAAATTTCTTTTCGTATTTTTTCATATACAACAGCAAAAACAGCATTGTAAGGCAAGTCAGGAAAAATACCCCGAAAATGCCCCCTTTGTTCAGTTCAAAAGCGTTGTATCCCGATTTTTTAAGAGCCTCTCTTTTTACCTGAGTCAGCTGCTCGCCCACATCAAGGATTTTATCGCCTTTTTTAAAGGTTACAATGTATGGTTTCACCGAGTTTACGGCATTTTTCCTTGCGATTTCCGTTGCATATTCATCAACTATTAAATTCGGCATAATAACATGCTCTAAAATACCCGAAATCGGTCTTATCTGGCTTTTTCTAAGGTTTTGACCGAGTTTCGATAAAATGTAGTTATCCGAAGCCAAAAGATTTATGTCTGTTTCGTTTATGCCTGTTCTTAACAGTTCATCCAGAATGAATTTTGCATTGCCAAAAGTCGCGGCAAGGTTTTGCTGGTTTGTATTCAGCAGATAATTTGCAACCGCCTCCTCTTTTTGTGAGTCCTGAATTTCCAAATATATGCATAATTCTTTAAATCTCGAGTCATACTTTGAACCCTGTGATTTTATACGTTTCACCGTATCCTGCAGATTTTGCAGACTGGTTTTTAAATAGTTATCCTCAACGGGGGTAACAACGGGACGGATTTTATTTGATACTTCTCTTTTTATCAGCTCTGTTTTCTGGGTGTCGACTACCTCTATATTTTTCTTTGCTATTATCTGTTTTTTGCTTACGCCGTTTTCAATAATGTTTTGATACAGATAGTATCTTGACGAGAGTATGGTTGTGATTATGACGGCGACAACTATAAACGCTAATGCCGATAAAAAGGCAGAGGAGTGAAAAACCCCGTTTTTATTAAAAAATCTTTCTATTTTTTCCATTTTTTACTCCGCTAAATAAATTTTAACATTATTATACAATAAATTTTTTTTGTTATATACTCTTTAATTATGAAAAGAATTGTATTTATCAGGGGTTTTGTTTTAACACTTTTACTGTTGTTTGCAGGCGCAAGTGCCAATACGGGCATATGCAGCGCACGCGAAGCGTGGAGCAATGATTTAAGAACACTGTTTGCGGGTAACAGATCCGTAATATATGCGCTTAACATCCGCTCATTCGGCGCGGTCGATAAAAACGGCGATGATATTATCGTACCTTTAAGCGGCGATACGCAGGGCACATTTTTAAATGCCGTACCGAGGCTGAAAGAACTTACAAAACTCGGAATTAATACGATTTATCTTTTACCCGTTACAAAAACGGGTAAATTAAAAGCGCTTGGCACGGCAGGTTCACTCTATGCGCTTGACAGTTTTGAAAAATTAAGTCCTCTGCTTGATGACAGAAGCAATCCGATGAGTGTTGAGCAGGAGGCTAAATTATTTATTGATGAAGCTCACAAGCTGGGGCTGAGGGTAATTATCGACATACCAAGCTGCGGTTCTTACGATATGTCGCTTGAACAGCCCGATTTGTTTATAAGGGATAAAGACGGCAATGCGGTTGTGCCTGCAGATTGGACCGATGTAAGGCTTTTTAAAGTATACGATGAGGACGGAAAATTAAACCGCGCTCTTGTGGAAAATTATCAAAAAATGATAAAAATGTTGCAGGATATAGGCGCAGACGGTGTCAGAGCGGATGTTGCCGCGATAAAACCTTACGAATTTTGGAAGGAAGTTATTGACTACGCAAGAATGAAAGACCCGCAGTTTCTCTTTATCGCGGAGGCTTGCCCCGCATGGACAAATCCCGTTAAACAGTGGTGCAAGTATGAATCGGTTCAAAGGCTGCTTGAAGCCGGGTTTGACGGTTATTACGGCGACTGGGCAAATTTTTCCGATTTCAGCAAGTCAAAAGACATAATGAAAAGAGTTAAATCAGACTTAAAAATATCAAAAGAATTTAACAATCAAAAGTCAAACATGTCATCCTTTGCAACCCATGACCAGCAAAGCGTAATTGTGCGCGGCGGCGTTCCCCTGTGGGAGATGATAACCTGGCTTAACGTGACACTTCCGATGAATCCTTATTTTCTTGACGGATATGTAACGGGCGACAGCTATATATACAGATATGAAAACAAAAAAGCCGATACAAGCAGTACCGATGACGATTACTATTTTGTTCACAGGGGCAAGTTTGATATTTTTAATCTCTCAAGACGTCCTGCGGGCAACTATAGCGAACTTAAGGAGAAATTCCTTAAAGCCATGAAATTTAAGTACTGGGCAAAAAGTGTACTTATCGACGGCGAATTTGTTGAGTTTAAGACAAATAATCCCGATGTTTTTGCCTATGCCAGAAGAAACGGTGACGATGCCGTTGTTGTGGTCGGCAGCTTAAACAAAGAACACGAAATTGATGCAAACGTTTATATAAGAAACCTAAAAGATACAAGTTTCATTTCTCCCGTTAAAATGGGCGAAGCGCCGATTGTAAAACGCGGAAAAATGCTTGTAAGTTTAAAACCTTACGAAGTTCAAGTGTATATGCTGAATAAAGTTAATTTTTAGATTAACTTTTAAAGGGTTTTAGTGCGGTATCCAAAATGCCCAGACATTTGGCTATTGCGATGCCGTAGTTTGTAATGGGTACGTTTTTGGAGTTTGAAGCCGCTATTCTGCTTAAAACTTCCCTTCTGTTTGTCATGCAGGCGCCGCAGTGTATTATCAGCTTGTATTTTTCAATGTCTTTAGGGAATATATGGCCGCTTGCATGTTCAAATTCTACATTTTTCTTTGTGTATTTTCTTATCAAATTCGGTATTTTAACCCGCCCTATATCATCCTCTATCGGGTGGTGCGAACAGCTTTCGCAAATAAGGATTTTATCATTATCGCAAAGATTATCTATTGCTTTTGCACCGTTTGTAAAGCTCTCCAAATCCCCTTTTATACGGGCATAGACGATAGAAAAAGAAGTCAGCGGCACTTTGTTATCAACAATTTCATTTACTTCTTTAAAAGCCTGAGAATCTGTTATAACAAGTCTTGGCGGGTTTTTTAAATTATCAATACCGTTTTTTAAATTTTCAACCCCCAGAACAACGCTTATTGCCTTGTTATCTAAAATATCCCTGATTGTCTGCACTTGAGGCAGAATTATTCTTCCTTTCGGCGCTTCTTTGTCAATAGGCACAACAAGCACAATTGTGTCGCCCTCATCTATAATATCTCCAATCAGGCTTTTTTGTGTCAGCTGTTCTTCGCTTAAAATATTTATAAGCCCGTGCTTGATTTTTGAAGTGATATCCTTATCGCACTTCGCGCTTGCAAAAAGTGTAAAGTTTGAATTATCTTCAATTGTTTTTATGTCTTTTTCTTCGGGTTTTCTGAAGTCTGATTTATTAATTACGGATAAAACGGGGATTTTTCTTTCTTCTAGCGTTTCAAAAAGTTCCAAGTCGCATTTTTTTACGCCCGTATCATCAAAAATAACAACGGCGGCATCTGTTCTGTCTAAAACCTCAAGAGCCTTTTTAACTCTTTTTTCGCCCAAATAGCCGCTGTCATCAAGCCCTGCGGTATCCATAATGCTGACGGGTCCGATGGGAAGAAGCTCCATTGCTTTCTGGTTTGTGTCCGTTGTTGTGCCTTTAATGTCAGATACTATTGATATTTCTCTGTTAAAAAGTGCATTTATTATGCTGGACTTTCCGGTGTTCATTTTGCCCAAAAACGCGATATGAAGCCTGTTGCCTCTTGTCTCTTTCATATTTACCCCCGCATATGTTATAATATACCATGATTATACATCAAAACATTTTGGAGGGTATTAAATGGCTAGAATTCTCATCTCCATGCCTGATGACTTTTTGAAATCTGTTGATGCTCTTGCCGATAATGAGCGAAGAACCCGCTCCGAGCTTGTGAGAGAAGCACTTAGAGCGTATATTAGGCGCTCAAACTCTTTTAACTCTAAGAAAGCTGTTGATAACGCAAAAACACTTGATGAACTCTTAGACTAAAGTGTCTTGATTTCATCGGTGATAATCCTTATTTCGCTGCCAAGTTCCTGCGCTTTTGGCGGGTTGTTTTGCATAAATTCTTTCAGCGTTTTCCCGTTCGGGATCAGAACGTCGGTATAGTAGTATGCCGGGTCCTTGTCCCGCAGGTGGTTGAGCAGTTCCCGGTAGGGCATATGCAGTTTGTTGTTGATTGCGTTGAAACTGTCGTTGTTGTT
>CASGEP010000029.1 GCA_949300515.1 uncultured bacterium | reverse complement strand
AAATAAAGTTTACCAATTAAGACTATCGTTTCGTATCTTATTATCGGGGCGCACTCCAGGTAAGTAGATTTTTAATCTATTGCGGCGCCCCGTTTTTTTTATTTTAAAATGCCCCGGGGGTGATCCGGAGCAGTTTGTATTATATTTACCGTATTTAGAAGATTTTGAAGAGTTTCTTTTTCCTGTAGTTTGTTATGGTGTCGGGCGTGAGTTCAACTTTTTTGTCAAAAGTTTTATATGCTCTTAAATACGCGCGCGCGGTGTCAATCGAGGTAAAGCAAGGCACGCCGTACATTTCGGCGATTGTACGTATTTGAAAGCCGCTTGTCTGGGAGTTTTTACCAAGAGTCGGCGTGTTTATGATAAAGCTCAAACGTCCGTTTTTCATACGTTTTTGGAGTTTATCTATCATAAATTTTTCAATCATTTTTGAAGGTACGCCGTTTTGTTCAAGGAATTTGTGCGTTCCCCAGGTTGCCATAATGAAAAACCCTTGTGAGAAAAGTCTTTTGACGATTTTAAGCGCGGGTTTTTTGTAATGGTCATTTAAGGACACAAGGACTCTTTGTTTTTTGCCGCCGAATTTGTAGCCTGCGGCGATAAAAGATTTTAAAAGTGCGCGTTTAAAGTTTGTATCCACGCCGAGAACTTCGCCCGTTGACTTCATTTCAGGCGCAAGCGCGGGGTCAATTCTGTTTAGTTTTTGAAATGAGAATACGGGCATTTTGACGCATACAAGATTTGTTTTTCTGTACAGCCCGACGCCAAAGCCAAAAGAGCGGATTGATTTGCCCAAAGCCGCGTTAATTGCGATTTTTACCATCGGTATGCCCGTAACTTTAGACATAATGGGCACTGTGCGCGAGGCTCTGGGGTTGACTTCTATTACATATACAACGTCATCTTTTATTATAAATTGTATATTCATTAAGCCTTTTATGTTGAGCTTTCTTGCGATGTCGCGCGCGTATTTTACGAGTTTTCTTTCGTTTTTGCGGCTGATATTCCTTGAAGGGTAAATGCTCATCGAATCGCCGCTGTGCACGCCTGCGCGCTCGATATGCTCGCAAATGCCCGGTATCAGGATGTCTTTACCGTCCGATACGGCGTCAAGCTCTACTTCTAAGCCTTCTATGTACTGGTCGATTAAAACGGGATGTTCGCTTGAGAATTGCAGCGCCTGATTTATGTAGGTCAAAAGCTCGTCGTCGTTGTATACGACCTGCATTCCGCGTCCGCCGATAACGTATGACGGGCGCACAAGAACGGGATAGCCAAGTTCATGCGTGGTTTCAAGGGCTTCTTGAGCGCTCCTTACGCCTCTGCCTTTTGGCTGCGGGATTTTAAGTTCTTTTAAAAGTTTTTCAAAAATTTTCCTGTCCTCTGCGGCGTTTATGCTCTCTAAAGACGTTCCGAGGATGCTTACGCCGTATGATGCGAGTTTTGGCGCAAGGTTAATTGCCGTTTGCCCGCCAAATTGCACCATAACGCCTTTAGGGTTTTCTTTTTTTATGATATTCATTACGTTTTCAACGTTCATCGGCTCAAAATAAAGCCTTGTCGCCACGTCAAAATCGGTCGAGAGAGTTTCGGGGTTTGAATTTATCATAACCGATTCGTAGCCGTTTTCCCGAAGTGCAAGGCTCGCATGTACTGAACAGTAGTCAAATTCTATGCCCTGGCCAATTCTTATCGGGCCCGAGCCGAGCACGATGACGTTTTCGTTTTTGGCTGCGGCGCCTTTTTTGCCGGTTATTTCTTTTTTGTACTCGTCAAGTTCGCATTCTTCGCCGTATGTGGAGTAAAAATAGGGCGTTGCGGCGCGAAATTCGCCCGCACAGGTGTCTACTATGCGAAAAGACGCATCAAGATTGAAATTATCAAGGGTTTTTTTATCGACTTTGGCATATTCGCAAATCTCGGAGTCTAAAAATCCGTATTCTTTTGCCTTTTTGTAGAGCGCAAAATCAAGGGGTTTTACCTCTAATTCCCGCTCTGCTTCGGTTATTTCTTTGATTTTATATATAAACCACCTGTCGATTTTTGTAATTTTATTAAGCTCGTCGACCTCAACACCTCTTGAAAGTGCTTCCGCAAGTCTGAAAATCCTTCTGTCGTCCTGAATGTGGAGTTCATCCAAAAGCTGCTCCAGGGACATATTTTCAAATTTATGGTGCAAAAGCCCCGTTTGTTTGCCTTCAAGTGATGCCACCGCCTTTTTAAAACCCGAGCAGAATGTGCGCCCTATTGCCATAACTTCGCCCGTGGCTTTCATTTTGGTGCCTAAAATTCTATCGCCCGTTGCGAATTTGTCAAAAGGCCACTTTGGAATTTTTACGACAACATAGTCAAGAGCAGGCTCAAATGCGGCAACTGTTTTTTGTGTGACGGAGTTTTTAATTTCGTGCAAATTGTAGCCGATGGCGATTTTTGCGGTAATTTTTGCAATAGGGTAGCCCGTGGCTTTTGAAGCAAGGGCCGATGACCTTGATACACGGGGGTTTACCTCAATAACATAATATTGGTTAGACTTTGTATCAAGCGCAAACTGTACATTGCAGCCGCCTTCGATTTTCAGCGCGCGGATGATTTTTATCGCAGAGGACCTCAACATTTGATATTCGTTGTTTGTAAGGGTTTGAGAAGGCGCAACCACAAAGCTGTCACCCGTGTGAATGCCGATGGGGTCAATGTTTTCCATGTTGCATATAATTATGCATGTGTCGTTTGAATCTCTCATAACTTCGTATTCGACTTCTTTAAAGCCGGCGATTGACTTTTCGACAAGGACTTGATTTATGGGGGATTGAGTCAGTCCGGAGTGCACAATTTCTTCGTATTCTTTTTCATTGTGCGCAATTCCGCCCCCTGCTCCGCCTAAAGTAAAGGCGGGACGAATGATTATGGGAAAGCCTATTTTTTGGGCAAAATCAAGCGCTTCTTCATAGCTTGAAACCGTTGCGCTGTCGGGGATAGGCTCTCCTATTTCGTTCATAAGTTTTTTAAATAGTTCCCTGTCCTCTGCTTTTTTGATGGAGGAAATATTTGTGCCTAAAACTTTTACGTTATGTTTTTTAAGTATGCCTTTGTCGTTGAGTTCGCAAGCAAGATTTAGACCGGTTTGTCCGCCTAATGACGCCATAAGTCCCTGCGGATGTTCTTTTTCAATGATTTTTTCAAGCATATCAACCGTCAGAGGCTCGATATAGACTTTATCGGCTATGTGTTCATCCGTCATAATGGTTGCGGGATTTGAATTTACAAGGACAACTTCAATTCCTTCTTCCTTAAGCGCGCGGCAGGCTTGCACGCCCGCGTAGTCAAATTCGGCTGCCTGACCTATTACAATCGGGCCCGAGCCTATTACAAGGACTTTTTTTATGGAATTATCTTTCATTGTTCCCTCTCTTTTTTGTATTTTTTCATTAACTCAATCCACCCGTCAAAAATTATTGCTGCATCATTAGGGCCGGGTGCGGCTTCGGGGTGAAACTGGACGGCGTGAACCTTAAATGAGTCTATTTTAAAGCCTTCTAAAGTGTCGTCGTTAAGATTTTTGTATGTCGGTGTCATAATTTCGCTCAGAGTATTTATATCAACGGCATAGCCGTGATTTTGAGATGACATCATAACTTTATTTGTTTCCAAATTTATAACGGGGTGATTTGCGCCTCTGTGACCGTATTTGAGCTTATATGTCTTTGCCCCGAAAACAATGGATAAAAGCTGATAACCAAGACAAATGCCAAAAATCGGAAGTTTTCCCGCAAGTTTTTTAATTGTTTCTATTTCCTGTATGCAGTCTTTGGGGTCGCCCGGGCCGTTTGAGAGAAATACCGCGTCGAAATTGCCGTCTAAAATGCTTTGCGCGCTTGTGTTTGCGGGGTAAACTCTGACTTCACAGCCTCTGTTGACAAGGCTTTTTATAATGCCGTATTTTGCGCCGTAGTCAATAAAAGCGAGTTTTATGGGGTTGCCTTCACCGCGGGTGTACATTACGCGCGTTGTAACGTCAAAAACAACATCGGGGTTCGGTTTGTAATTTTTTGTTTCTTCGATTTTTTGTTTTATTTCATACTCCGACAAATCGCGCGGGGTTATAAAGCAGTTCATTGTGCCCGCTTCGCGGATTTTTTTTGTGAGCGTTCTTGTGTCTATTCCTTCAAGTGCGGCAACATTTCTTTCTTTTAAATATTCACCCAGTTTTTTTGTGCTTTTGTAGTGAGATTCGTTTTTGCAGTATTCTTTTACAATGAGAGCTTTGAGCGCGGGCGATAAAGACTCAAAATCATCGTCATTTATGCCGTAGTTGCCGATTTCAGGATATGTCATAACGATTATTTGATTTGCGTAGCTTGGGTCTGTTAAAATTTCCTGATAGCCTGCCATTGAAGTGTTAAAAACGATTTCGCCGAAAACTTCGCGTGATGCGCCAAAGGATTTTGCAGTCATTACCGTTCCATCTTCAAGTATTAACGTTGCCATTATATTTCTCCAATTTCATCATAAATTTTTTGCATAGCCTCTGTTTTATTCGGTGCGCAAGTCACCGCTCTGCCTATTACAATGTAGTCTGCGCCGTTTAAAATTGCTTCTTTCGGAGTTGCAATTCGTTTTTGGTCATCTTTTAGCGACCAGAGGGGGCGAATACCGGGACATAGGACTTTAAAATCCGCTCCGCAGGCTTCTTTTATGGCTTTTAGTTCATGAGCCGAAGCTACCACACCGTCAAGACCCGCAAGCTTAGCCAGTTTTGCAAGATTAATCGCAAGTTCTTTGACATTTGTATTTATTTTGATTTCATTATCCAAAACATCCTGCGAAATACTTGTAAGTACCGTAACCGCAAGGATTAAGGGCGGTTTTCTTCCCGCTTTTTCCGCCGCTTTATATGCGCCTTCTTTTGATTGTTTCATCATTTCCAACCCGCCAAGCGCGTGGACATTGTAGAAATTTGCGCCTCTTAAAACTATGTTTTCGCTCGCTTTTTTAACGGTGTTCGGGATGTCCATTAATTTTATATCCAGAAAGAAATTTGAATTTTTACTTTTAATGTAGTCTATAATTTCATTGCCAAAACCGCTGTAGAGCTGCAAACCGACCTTGAAAGTGCCGACATGGGGCGAGAGTTCATCCACCAGTTTTTTTGCATCTTCAAGTGTTTCAACGTCAAGTGCGAGCACGATTTTTTCTTTTATTTTTTCGTTAATCATCAATTTTGACTCCTTTTAAAATCATTCCTTCATAGGGCGTAACTTTGCATTTAGAGGCAAATTCAGCCCCTTTAACCTGCCATGGCGCATCAAGGTCAAATTTAACTTTTTTGTCGTTTTTAATTCCTAAAATTTTTGACGGGTTGAGTGACATAAGTTCAATAGTTTTGTTTAGACCAAATTGCCCGTAAGCGAGTGAAAATGCCGTTTCAAGCCCCGTTATGCCGTTTGGGGATTTATCGTAAGGCAAGAGTTTTTCATCGTTTCCGTGGGGGGCGTGATCTGTTGAAATTGTGTCAATTGTGCCGTCTTTCACCGCTTCAATGACTGCCTGTTTGTCGCATTCATCGCCAAGCGGAGGGTTCATTTTAAAAACGCCCGTGTCTGTTATGTTTTCATTTGTAAAGGTGAAGTAGTGCGGGGCGCTTTCGCAAGTGATTTTAAGCCCGCGGGCTTTTGCTTTTCTTATGATTTCAAGGCTTGCTTTTTTTGATATGTGACAAAAATGCAGACGGGGGCTAAAGCCTTCCATTACAAGTTCTTCAAAAATTTCACATTGCCATTGCACTTCGCGCGTTTCATCTTCGCAGTGGGAAAGTATTAAATAACCTGATTTAAGCGCTTTATAGAAAACACTATGGTTTAAAATCGGCAAACCGTCATTAGAAAAAGCGACGGCACCGGCTTTTGCCAGTGCCTCAAAATCTACCAATTTATTTGTGTTTAAATTTTTTGTAACGGCGCAAACGGGATACAGTTTGCATTTATGCCCTTTTGCTTTTTCAAGAATATAGCTAAGAGTATCAATATTATCACATACGGGGTTTGTATTGGGCATAGCGCACACGGCGCCAAACCCGCCTTTTTGTGCGCAATTCAGCCCTGTTTCTATTGTTTCTTTATACTCATAGCCCGGCTCTCTAAAATGTGCGTGCATATCAATAAAAGCCGGAAGTTCAACTATATTCATCTTTGAACCCCTTCAAAAATTATATCCAGTACCGCCATACGAACAAATACGCCGTTTCTGGGCTGTTCGATTATTACATCTCCCTTTGTATCAAGCAGGGCGCTTGAGATTTCGACATCGCGGTTTACGGGCCCCGGGTGCATTAAAATAGCGTTTTTTGGCATATTTTTTTCGTTTATCTGATAGTCTTTAATGTAATTTGCAAGCGGGATTTGATTTTCAAGCCGTTCTTTTTGAATTCTCAATCCCATAACCGCATCAGCATCTTTAAGTGCGGTATTTATGTCAAATTCATATTTAATATGCTTCAGTGTCGAATCTTTGAAGTAGTCGGGCGAACAGCATACAATTTTTGCACCAAAGCGCGAGAGCAGCTCTATATTTGATTTTGCAACCCGCGAGTGGGTGATGTCGCCCACTATTACAATTTTTTTGCCGTCAAGCGAGCCTAAATGTTTTGTAAGAGTGTAAAAATCCAGAAGTGCCTGAGTCGGATGAGATGATTTACCCTCGCCTGCATTAACAAGGGAAAGCTCGTATGCGTAGTGTTTTCGGGCAAGTTCTTCGATAAAGCCTTCCTTTGTGTGTCTGATTATTGCTATATCGCAGCCGATTGCATTTAAGTTGTTTAAGGTGTCAAAAACTCCTTCACCTTTTGAAATAGAGGAGTTTTGAGCTTCAAAATTAAAGACGTCGAGCCCGAGTTTCCTTGAAGCCATTTCAAAAGAAAATCTTGTGCGGGTTGAGTTTTCAAAAAATAAAAGCACAACCGAGCCTTTTTGTTTTTTCCTTTGAGTCCCTTCGGGAACGTGCTTTTCGTAATACTTTGCAAGCTCAATTATTTCAAGTATTTCTTCGTTTTTTAAGTTTTTTATATCAATTAAATGATTCATTTATTTTCCAGTTCTGCTTCCCGGTTTTGTGATTTCAATGCCCAGCTTGCAGAGCGGGCAGTCCTCGGGCGTGTATGTTATAGGCTCTACCTGCAGGAGTGATGTTATATTCAGCTTGTCGTTCAGTTTGCCCGCCGAGCGGTCTACAATACAGGCAACGCCCGCTATTTCAACTTCAAAAGGTTTCAGTGCCTCAATTGTTTCAAAAATTGTTCTTGCGGTTGTAATTACATCTTCAACAATCAGCACTCTTTCGCCTTCTTTTAATTTATAACCGCGCCTTAGCTGCATTTCGCCGTCTTTTCTTTCGACAAAAAGATTTCTTTTGTCTGCCGCCGCGGCAACTTCGTAACCGAAAATTATGCCGCCTATTGCGGGTGCTACAACAGTGTCAAATTCAATGCCCTTAAGCTTTTTAGCCAGTTCCGCCGCAAGAGTTTTAACAACAGGGGGGTATTGGTAGAGCTTTGCGCACTGAAAATATGTATCAGAGTGCAAACCTGACGTCAGGCAGAAGTGCCCGCTTAATAATCCGTCAAAATCAATCAGTAACTGTTTTACATCCACTTGTGGCATTATTTTATCTCCTTAATTTTTTCTTTTAAATCTTCGTAATCTTTAAACCCGTTAGTTTTTATAAAGTTTTCAAGCTCATCCGCCAGAGTATTGCAGATGTCGCATCGGGTAAAGTTTTGCGTGCCTATTTCAAAAGCATCCGCGCCCGCACTTATAAATTCAAATAAATCACTCAGGCACGAAATCCCGCCCATGCCTATAATCGGCAGTTTTGTTGCCGTTCGTATTCTCTTTACCATTGCAAGCGCGACGGGTTTTATACATTTGCCTGAAAGTCCGCCCTGCACTTCCTTTTTGTGGAATTTTCCGTTTAAATATTCTATTTTTATACCCAGACCCTTAAGCGTATTTATGGCGCTTATTGCGTTTGCGCCTGCTTTTTCAACTGCCGCGGCAAGGTTTTCAATATTTGTGACATTGGGGGTTAATTTTACAATAAGACAGCCGCCGTAGTTTTTTCTGACTCTTGAAACAAGCTCGTAGAGTGAATTTTCATCCGTGCCGAATTCTAAACAGCCTGATTTTACGTTAGGACAGGAAACGTTAAGCTCCATTGCCTCAATACCGTTTTTATGCGCAATTGAAGCCAGTTTTGAGTAATCTTCAATTGTGCTCCCGGCGGCATTTAGGATGTATATTATATTTTTCTTTTTTAAAACGGGGATTTTTTCCTCAACAAAGCGCTCAATGCCGATGTTTTCAAGCCCTATACGATTTATCATCCCGCAATCTGTTTCAAAAATTCTCTCTCCGTCGTTTCCGCTCCTCGGCTCAAGGGTAATTCCTTTTGTTGCAACGGCGCCGATTTTTGAAACGTCGCAAAAATCTTCAAATTCATCGGCGTAGCCAAAAGTGCCTGATGCTGCAATTATCGGGTTTTTCATTTCAAAATTTGCTATTTTTATTCCCATACTACCGCCTTTGCATCAAAAACCGGCCCGTCGTGGCAAATTGCGGCGTTTTGCACTTTTCCGTCCTTTAAAATTTTTATTACACAGCCCCTGCATACCCCGACCTGGCAGGCAAAGACTTTTTCCATGGCAATTTGCGCTTCAAGGTCGTGTTTTTTTGCAAAATCACTTACAAGTTTTAAAACAATTTCCGGCCCGCAGGAGTAAATTATCTGAGGTTTGAATTTTTCCGTAATTTCGGGTAAAAAGTCAATCACCGAGCCGCCGATGACCGTTTTGTCAGAACCTTTTATAACTTCGTTTTCACATTTAAAGCCCGTGATTAAAAAGTTTTCAATTCCTCGAGAATTGAGTTCATCCTTTAAAAAAAGCATTGGCGCAATGCCTATTCCTGCGCCCACAAGGAGGGATTTTTTATTTTTAATGTTAAAACCGCTGCCCAATGCGCCGAGAAAATCAATATTATCGCCTTCTTTCAGAGATTTTATGTAATTTGTGCCCTCGCCTTTGAGTTTAAAAAATACCTCAATCGTACCGTTTTTAAAGCCTTTTATGCTGAAAGGGCGGCGAAGAACTTTTGGCGGACATAAAATTGAGATAAATTGTCCCGAATGCGCTTCTTTGACATCGGACAAAATTTCAAGCGCGAAAGTGTCTTTTGCGATGAGTCGATTTTTTTTAATTGTACCTTTTTGAATTTTTTTCATTTTTACCCATAAAAAAAGAAAGGCAAAAGCCTTTCTTTTATTTGATATATCTAAATTTTGACGATTTTAATTTCATTTATGCCAAATTCCTTTTTCTAAATTATAACTCAAATAAAATTAAAATAAAGAATTTTTGTTAATATATGTAACAAATAGTTTCAAAAATCTAAATAATTTGGCAAATATGCCGATAAACATTATATAAGGGACAATGGAGAAGAAAGAAATACAATGAGTGTTTCAGGACTTGGCTTAAATCAAAATTTATTTTCGGGAATTGACAGTGTCAGTACACAACAGGTGTCGGGTGAAATTTTTTCCCGCGCGGCACAAAAGTCAATTGACCTTTCAAGGACCGATTTATCTCAATTCAGACGTCCTGAACTCGGTGTTGATCTTTATAATTCAAGAACGAGTCTTGAATTGCAAAGACAGATTGCAATTACCCAGTCGGGGATAAATACGCAAAATATCAACACTTCCTATCTTAATTCTCAGGCGGCAAGTGCGTTGTATGGAGGAAACAATGTTGCAAAAGCGGTTGACGGCAAGCTTTTTGTGCCGGCAAATACCGAAGCTGAACCGATTAACACTGTAGAGCCGCAAACTCAAAGAGTCGATATGTATCAGATTGCAAATTTGAACAAAGATGCAAAAGGCTCTAACCCGTTCGCATACAGGGCACAAGAAGACAGCAAGAACGAAAGCAAAGAACCTCTGAATATCTTTGCATAATTCTTGCACATATACCTTAATTCTCCTCCTCTATTGTTCAAATACGCAGCCGCATCGGCTGCTTTTATTTTTAAAGATTGAAACGGGAGTATATTGTATCAATATTTTTCAGGTATTTTTTCTCGTTAAAACACTCGCTTATTTCTTCATCGCTTAAATGCGCGCGCATATTTTCCCTGAAATTGCCGTCATCTCCTTTTGAAAAAGCGCTCAGTGCTTCTTTTTGGACAATTTCATACGCTTTTTCCCTGCTCAGTCCTTTTTGGGTTAATTTTAGCATACAGGCCTGAGAGTATATTATTTCGCCGTATTTTTGAACATTTTTGAGCATGTTTTTTTCTTTTACAACAAGGTTGTTAACAACGTCATTAAAGCGGTTTAGCATATAGTCGATTAAAATCGTCGAGTCGGGGAAAATGACCCTTTCAACACTGCTGTGTGAAATATCTCTTTCATGCCAGAGGGCAATATCCTCCAGTGCCGCAAGGGAATTTGCCCTTACAACACGTGCCAGTCCGGATAAGTTTTCGCAGGCTACGGGATTTTTTTTGTGCGGCATGGCGGAGGAGCCTTTTTGCCCTTCCCTAAAGCCTTCTTCGACTTCGCAGACTTCCCACCTCTGGAGGTGTCTTATCTCGAGTGCAAATGTTTCAATAGCGGCGGCAATATGCGCCAGTGTGCTTATATAAGCGCTGTGCCTGTCGCGGGCGATTATCTGTGTCGAGATTTTAGCCGGTTCAAGACCTAAAAGCTCGCAGCTAAGTTTTTCCACATCAACATCGACATTTGAGTATGTGCCGACGGGTCCTGAAATTTGCCCCGTTAAAATGTCATTTAGAGCGTAGTTAAATCTTTTTTTTGCGCGCTCAAGCATATCATACCAGTTTAAAAGCTTGAAACCGAAAGTTATGACCTCGGCGCCTATGCCGTGCGAGCGCCCGAGGCACACAGTGTTTCTGTGTTTTTTTGCCAGATTTAAAACAGAGTTTAAAAGGGTGTCTAAATCTTCGTTTATAATTTGCGAGGCTTGTTTTATCTGCAGCGCAAAAGCCGTATCTATGACATCAGAGCTTGTAAGCCCCATATGCATATATTTTGAATACTCTTCCCCTATGTTTTCATTAACGTTTGTTAAAAATGCGATAACGTCATGGCGCACCTGTTTTTCAATTTCATCAATTCTTTCAACACTGAAAGAGGCTGTTTTTTCTATGTGTTTTAGTGCTTCGTCGGGAATTTTCCCGAGCTTATTGTATGCTCTGCACACCGCAAGCTCTACCGTAAGGTAGCAGGAAAACTTGTGTTCCAATTCCCAGATAGAGGACATTTTTTCTCTTGAGTATCTTTTTATCATAGATTTTATTATACTATGAAAAAATATTTTTCAGGAGTTTTGTAAGCTAAAGGGAATATTATGAGAATAAACGCTCTGAGCTCTAAAAGTTATCCAAACGGTTCTTTTGCAAACGCAAAAGCAAAATCTGACGGTGCCCCCGGCGCAAACCCTCTTTATGCGACGGTAAAAATTTCCGACAGCGTGCAGATTTCAACAATAAAAAAGGCGCTTGAGGAGCTGAAACAGGTAAAATATCTCCCCAATGATATGATATATATGAACGCAATAGGTGTAAACCCTCCGTTTAAAGACGGATATGAAGCATACAGGTGGCTTTTGGATAACAATATCGAGATTTTATACGCCGATTTTTCAAACAAAAACGTCCATGCCTGCCTTAATTACGACCCGCAGGCGGGCACTGCGATTTTTATAAATTCCAACTATAAAGACGACTGCACCCATGCCGATGTCCTTGCAATATCAGAGGCAATATTTCACGAATGCGGGCATGGAAAAGACTTTGACAGCGAAAACTCCATACAGGAAGAACTCGACTGTTTGAGTCTAAATGTCCTTGCACACAGGTTTTACGAGAAAAAATATCCCGATGTTTTTAAAAACCATGACTCTTTTTTATTTTCGCAAGGTGTCAGTCTGTACCCCAAATTGTTTTACGATTTTCACCTGACGGGTCTAAAGGACCGTGTAGCCGATAAATACGGCTATTTGCAAAGCGGCGGTGAAAAACATTGCGCCTCAAAAATCGCCCTGAGTATAAAACAGAAATATAAAAATACAACAGCCGTTTAACAAAAATTTACATAAAAATTTCAAATATAGCCTGAAAAATGCCTTTTCGGGCAATAAAAAGGGCTTACAATTTTTAAATTTTGTGCTATAATAAGTCTAAGGTTGTTAGATTATGTGTGTGCTTTAAAAAATGGGAGGCAAAAAATTATGTCAACTCTTGTAGAAAAACTAAAAGGAAAACCGGCAATCAAATCAAAATTTAATGATGAATTTCAACATTATCTGAAAAAACAATGTTTAAAGACCACATTTAACGGTCTTGAACTCGAAACATTCAGCTGGTACAAAAAAATGCTGGGCTTAATGTAGTTTTAAGGTTAGGTGTTAATTTAGAAGAATTGAATTCCAACAAGCTTGTTTATTTTACAAAACAGGCTTGTTGGCATCCTCTTAAAGGAAGGTTTCAGACTGTCTTTTGAATTTTTATGCACTCTTGTGCGATTTTTATAAACTTTACGTTTTAATCCCTAAAAACCAGGCACACTCTTATAAATGGAGTTAAAAACCCCGCTTATAACCGGTGGGGCTTTTTATATACATAAAGGGGGTGTAACAACAAACTTTTGTTGTATAATCGTTTTATGAAAAGAATTATCTTAATTTTAATCCTGTTTCTCTCTGCGTCGCTCTTTGCCTTTTGCGCTCCGAATTACCAGTACAAAGTCCACAGTGCAAATCAGCGCGGCACAACGGGTATCAACCCCAAAAACTTCGGCGCGGGCTCAATGGTTCTTTTCATTGTTGACTTTTCAAACAGCATGAATGAAAAAATGGGCGACAGGACAAAACTCCGCGTTGCGCTTGACACTCTTACCTCTATTTTGCCCCAAATCCCCTCAAATGTTCAAACAGGGCTCAGGGTATACGGTCATCGCGGCGGCTTTACTTATGTTGACGGCTGCCGGGCGTCTAAACTTGCCGTGCCGATGGGCGCAAACAACTCGGGCGCAATCTTAAACTCGCTCTACCAAACCTCTGCCGTCGGCTGGACACCTATCACATACTCTCTTAAGCAAGCCGTAAACTCAGACTTTGCAGGTGTCGGAGGCAAAAAACACATTATTCTTTTAACGGACGGCGGCGAAAATTGCGACGAAAGCCCCTGTATTTACTCCATAGAACTTATGAAAACAAGAAACGACATCACAATTGATGTCATAGCTTTTGATATATTTGACGAAGAAGCACGAAACCAGCTAAGGTGCACCGCCCTTACGACGTCGGGAAAATTCTACAGTGCAAATTCCGCAGATGAACTCAGACACAGTCTTTTTGAAAGTTTAAATATCGATAAAGACGTTCGCGGCAAAATCAAAATAAATCCTTAAAAACTTGACTAAAATGCCCCGTGAGCCTATCATTATGTAATGAAAGATATTATTCCGGTGTCGCCGATTAAAACTCCCGATAATATAAAGGAGTTTTGCAAAAAGACAAATTGCAGAGAGTTTTATGTATATCACCATCGTTTTATAAACGATAATTTTGAATACATTGAAGAATACATCAGTGCGGCGCACGAGTGCGGCGCGAAAATTTTTGTTAATTTTAAGCACTCGATAGATGAAGAAGAAGTCTCAAAGACAAAAAAATTTATAGAATTTCTCCACAAAACAAAAGTCGACGGCATTTTTGTAAACTCTTACGGCATTTTAGAGATAATCAAAACCATGGATTTGCCCTTTAAGGTTATTATCGACTCATATTTCGATATTCACAACCTCTGCGGTATAGAATTTATGGAAATGTTCCACAAAATCGACCGTTTGATTATTACGGAAGAACTCTACATTAAAAATATAGAAAAAATCAAAAAATACGCAAAAATCCCCCTTGCAATAGACACGGATAATCTCCCCTATTTTGCCGATGATATTATAAAATCCCGCGCTATATCCGCAGTTATCATAAAGGGCAAATTCGCAAATTCGGATGAAATTTTAAATGCGATAAAACTTGTTGAAAAAATCCTTGCAAAGCCAAAAATGTTTAAAGAACAAAAGCTCCCCTTTAAACACGTCCGAAAAAGTTTTTACAGAACAAATCATTTTTGCGGAGAAATCCAGAGCGCTCTTGGCGGCGACTTTAAATTTGCAAACAATATCCACAAATACCACTGGAAACTCAAAGGCTCTGCTCTCAAGGAAAATTTCGACTACAAAACACTTAAACTTCCTAAAATAAACCTTAGAATTGCAAGCCTCGAACAACTTAGGGAACTTGAAAAACTCATACAAAAACTAAATTTTAATCCCGTAAACTCTGTTGAATACGGCGAAGTCGCCTCTACCGTCGACCTTTATACAAAAAGTTTTGACGACCTTGTAAGAGTCGTAAGAGATTTTTGCAAAAAACATAAAATAAAACTCAACCTCTCAACCCCGAGAATTCTCATTGAGCGAGATTTTGACAGAGTCTACGAATTAATAAGAACTCTCGCCCTTGAATCTCCCAAACCCTCTACAATAGTTGTAAACAACATCGGCATGTGGTGGGCGATAATAAACGACTTGAGGCTGAACGACTTAAATCTTGAAATAGGCAGCGGAATAAACCTTTTAAACAGCTATTCCATAAAATGCCTCTCAAACCTCCACCCGATAAAGGCAATCGACTTTTCAACCCTCGGCGACGATGAAAATGTTATCTCCTGCATTAAAAAAACAAGACGACTCATACCAAACAAAAAAATGTTCATAGGCGGCGTAAAAAGAGTTGAAAGTATCGGTCTGTGCCCTCTAAACTGCGACAGCGCTATTGTTTCGAGGCTCTCCTGCTCTGCCCCGTGCCACAAGGGTCACTGGTGCGTTACAGACCCCCTTATAGACAAAACTTTCCCCATAATGGTAGACGGTTTCTGTAAAATGCACATGTTTGAAGAACAAATCGTTCAAAACTTCGATAAAATCCCCTACTACTCAAAAATGGGCATAAACGAATTTATAATTGACTTTTCCTCTATCCACTCGCCCCTTGTGTCAAAAATCCTGACTAATTACCTAAACACCATGCTAAAATTATCTTGCTTATCTCAAGTATGCTAAACACTGATACAGCGGGAAAATTTTCTCTTTATCTTCAAGCGCGCTGATTACTTCCTGTTTCATAGACTCCAAATCCTTCTCCGCCTCGTCAAAATACAGCTGCCACGGCGCAACTTTTAGCGCGCGGGCAATAGCAACAAGGTTTTCACACTGCGGATAATTATGCCCCGACTCAATTCTGGAGAGGCTTTTCATCTCAATGTTAACAATCTCTGCAAGCTGAGTTTGCGAGAGCCCCTGTTTCTTTCTGAAATATTTTATCCTCTCGCCCAAAATTTTTTTAAGCTTGCCTGCTTCTGTTTCTTGCATTCATTTTCCCTTATTTGTAATAATTTTAGTTGCAATTTGACGCGATATAAACTTATTATTAAATAGAATTTTATAAAAAATTCTTATTAATAGTTGTATTTTATAGAATTATAATGTAAAATCTTTTTAAAAAATATTACTCAAATGGGGAATTTACATGAAAAATTTATTATCTTTCGTAATCTTTTTTAAAAAATTTACTCAAAATGCGCAAATAAATAAAAAAAACTATGCCCAAAAAGCCTATACCAAAACCGCCTTCACATTGGCAGAATTATTGGTAAGTGTCTTAATAATTGCAACAATGCTTGTAATACTTGCTCCCGTTATAACAAAAAGGTCAAAAGATAATCTGTCCGTGACCATGGATCAAAAGAAAGGGCTTGAAATCTATACAAACCCGGGGATTTACACATTTTTCATTCCAACTGGAATTAACACTGTATACATCCAAGGCGCAGGCGGCGGAGGAGGCGGAGCAGGCGCTAATGAAACAGATAAACAAATTAAAGAATATACAAGCAATAACAGCTTTACAATTCCAAGCGGGGTAAATAAAGTAACTCTTAAAATAACAGGCGCAGGCGGCGGTGGCGGTGCAGGTAACGGCGCAACAACTGGCGCTACCTCATGCGAGAATAATCCGGGGGATAACGGTATGAAACCAAATGCAACAGAATTAGCAAAATATCCCCTGTATAAAGCGTTGAGAATTTCAGATGACGGCTCAGACCTTTGTATATTTAAAAGAAATGCTGCAGATGATGGAATTTGGTCCTATCCAAATCGTATCACTACTTTTATACCGACAGGGAGCATGTGTACATCAGAATACTGTTGTTGGATAGCAACAGATGACAAAAAAACAGGGAATACAGGAAACAAAAACTATCCTTACTCATACAAAGGGGATAAAAGAACAGTATGCACCTACCAAGCAGCAGGTAATCTATGCCAAATATATGGAAGAACAGTAGAAGCGGGGCCTGATTATGCATACAGACTTCCTACTTCTGCAGAGTTAGAAAAAATAAAAAAATATCTTGATGATTTCTCAAGAGGTGCAGGAGAAAACGGACTTCAGCTATGCTCGAGCAATTATCTGAAAAGTGAACCAGATACCGTTCCTCAATGCGGCGGTCTTGCAAATTGTATAGGCAGCGCTTCTTATGACAGATGTTCCGCAGAAAAAGTATGGGGAATGGGGTCAATACGTTTAAGTTGGTCTTCTCCTGATGAAATTTACGGGGACAATGCTTCTGTTACTGACAGCGGCTCCGTAAGGTGTGTTAAATCACTTAAATATTATAACGGGTACTGGGGTTCAGGCGGAGCCTCAGGAGCAGGATTGGAAAAAGAAATAAATGTATTGCCCGGAGATACACTGCAAATATCAATCGGCGCAGGCGGAGAGGGCGGAATATATAACACAAGTAAATCAAACGGCATGATATCAAGAACAGGAAACGGCACACAAGGAGGAACAACACAGGTTGTGCATAAAAGAGGTTCAAACACTCTTGGCACA
>CASGEP010000028.1:17057-18597 GCA_949300515.1 uncultured bacterium | reverse complement strand
ATACACTACTTCTTTGTACCCTGCGTTTATGTAGTCATTTTCCTGCGGGTTTAAAATCGTTTTATTGTTTAAGATTAAATAATGCGGAGCATATTTAAGCGCATTGTTTTCTAATTTTGCATACATTTTTTATTCCCTTTCTATTTCCATACAGTTTGTGATACGGGATATATGTTAACTCCCGCATTTGAACTTTGACCCCCCGCACCGTGGTAATACGTGCATAAATATTGAAAAGACTTAATCTTTTTATGTTTTTTCGCGGTTGAAATGATTTTGTTGTAGTTAAGGCTCAGGGTACCAAGCGATATTGTTTCATTTGTGTTATCCGTATAGTAAAAAATTATTCTGGAGTTGTTTAAATATCCGTGCACCAGGCCGTTAAATTGAACACGAAGTGTCGCAGGCGAGCCAATTGGGTTAGGAAAAGTTATTGTCATATTTATATCGGCGCTTGCGTTCCAGCTGTGATAACAGGTAAAACCGACATATGAACTGTAGTGATGCCTTCCGGTTATATACCCTCCGTTGCAGCTGTAACCTGTTGAGCTAAAGTTAAAAGGGATTATCGTTTTTACTTTGCTTGATTTTATCAGCTCAAATATTTTCTTATTCATAGCCTTACCCCTAATCGACCGTATCCCTGATGTCGTATCAAAGATTAAGCGATTTATTGTCACCCCGTCCGCCACAATCTCGGGCACTTCGCCGATTTGCCAGCTGACATTTGCGGGAAGGGTAAGGCTTGAGCTTGAATTTATGGTAAATTCAAAAAGAATATTTACAAAAGTTTCATCTTCATCAAGAGTCGGAAAAACAATCTGTGCATTTGCAAGAATTGCCGCAGTGTGGATTTTATCTGCGCTCAGCTCAATGTCTGCCGTCGGGATTTGACCGTCTTGTGTCGGGTCGGGGGTTACAATTGTCCCGAGATTTAAAATTGTATCCCTGCTGCTTATAAGTTCAGACGTAGAGTCAGCCTGAGTTTGCAGTGTTTCTATTTCTTCACCCAGTGCATCCTGGGCATTTGCAATTTGAGAAGTAAGAGTTGTGTTTAGCTGTTCAAGGGATTGTTTCAGATAGTTGAAATTTGTGTTCACCTGCTCGGCTATTGCTTTTTCGCCTGCTTTAAACACATGCGGTATAACGTAGGGCATTTTCACTCCTTTTCTTAATCATTACAAGGGTTAGAATATCCCTTTTGGCTCACGTGCACAATTACCGATAATACGTGAGTAATTGGAATTAAGTAATGCCCGAAATGCTTTTTTAAAGCTGATTTTAAGATATGTCGAAAAAATTAATTTTTGTAAAAGTTTGAATATTATTATTGATTGTATATAATTATCTGGTAAAGCAATTGTATTTGCATAAATGACATGTCCACGTAGTTCAGTAGGATAGAACGTCACCCTCCTAAGGTGAATGTCGGAGGTTCGAATCCTCTCGTGGACATTTTTTCATGCACTGTTGAATTAAACAAGAGAGGATTCGAACTTATGCGGACAAGCCGCGTATCGAAAACGAATGTTTTCGATAG
>CASGEP010000028.1:0-17050 GCA_949300515.1 uncultured bacterium | reverse complement strand
CATGCACTGTTGAATTAAACAAGAGAGGATTCGAACTTATGCGGACAAGCCGCGTATCGAAAACGAATGTTTTCGATAGTCCTCTCGTGGACATTTTTTATGTAATCGCGGACATTTTTTATACACAATTCATTTTATTTATTAAGATTAGCATATACGGGGTTTTTAGCTATAAGCTGTCTGATATTTTCCACTCCGTTTTGTTTTACATACAGTTTTGAAATGTAATTTTCGCGTTTTACAAGCGGGTGATTAATATACGCTACACTTCGATTTTTCCTTACAAAAGCGTTCCAGGTTGTAGTTTCCGACACCCAGGCTTTCAGTTCTTCGGCTCCCGTATTTGTAAAAGTATGGTGCTGGCTTTCATGCGCTATAAGGCAGGCAAGAGTTTCAACAGGAGCATCTCTGTGTTCTTCGTTTAAATATATAACCAGATCCCCTCCGCGGGTTTTAGCCGTAAACGCTTCACAATTTGCACACCCGTATATTGCAAGATTTCTGAACATTACCCTGATCGGACGTCCGGTAGAGTTTCTTCCGCTTAAAATTGCTATAACGTCGTGTCTGTCCACGGTTTCAAGTGCACTTATTGCGGCGGAAATCTTTGCATTGCTTGTTATTTTTTCATATCCGCCTGCATTCGTAACATTAAAAGTAAAACATGCAAAAAATACTATCCAAAATAACAAACAAAATTTCTTCATTGACGCACCCTTATTGTTCACTAATTATTAAATCGGCAGAAACAAGCCATACTTTATGATTTTTTCTCACATTGTTACATAAATTAATATTATCCTCTAAAATGCCAGCTGCGGCGAGGTTTTAAATGTCAAGCAGGGTTAAAGTTATTTTAACGGGTGAAAACATACCCTGTTTAATCTCAAAAAACAGGAAGTAAAAAAGTGGAAAATCGTAATTATTTTTTTTCAAGTTTAGCTGTCATGATTCTTTGGACATTTTTTGTTATCAATGCGCCTTTTGCATACATATCCTCCGCTCTGGACGGAGAGGAAAACCCCTATCAGGCGGAGGTGGAAATTACGCAGGAGCTTATTGACAATGCAAGAGTAAATGCGCCCGAGGTGAAATTTACACCAAAAATCGAAAAAGAAATTTTAATTATGGAAAAAAGACATTTCAAAAACCCCCTTGTAAACGAAACGGACAGTTACAGGATTGCCCGCCTTGAAGATACGCTTATGGGGCGTGTTTGGGAGTATACTCCTCTTGAAACCAGAATGCGCCGTTTGAAACTTGCATCTCAAAGGGTAACTTTGGCGGGAACTTCACTGCCCAACAATTTGAGCAGAATTTACACTCAAAAAAGAATCAGAAATGATTCGATAGAGCTTCGTGAAATTGAACAGGTCGGCATAATCGACGGACTTTTAAGGGTGTATGCGCCGGATTTATACGAAAAAGTAAGATTTAGAAACGAGAGAAACTTTGAATATTTTGGCTTGGAATAAAAACTTCTTGCAAGGACTCTTTCATCATTGTATTATTAACTTATAAAGGAGAATTTTATGAGCCAGATAACTAAAATCGCTTGGGATTTAAACGAAAAGACAAATAATCGTTATCAACTTGTTTACGAGTTAATAGAACTTGCAAAAAAGCTTGTTGATGAATCTCAGATGAAAAAATCAAAAGATGATTTCGGTTACGACTTTGAAACTTCTTTTGATCCTGCAATTAAAAAGGAAAAACCCGTTCAACATGCTATTATGGTAAAAGCATCCGAATCTGACGACAGTGGTCTTGTAGGCTAATTGCTTTTATGCATTTGACACTCGAATTTATAAACGAAAAGACAAAAGGTTTTAAACCCGAGCTGGCTATTGTGCTTGGCTCGGGTTTGGGTGCTTTTTGTGAAGGTCTTTGCGGTATATCAATACCATATTGTGATATTCCGGGGTTTTCGCCGACAAAAGTAAAGGGGCACAAAGGCGAGCTGCTTTTTTGTGAAATTTACGGCAAAAAATGTGTTATTATGCAGGGAAGATTTCACTACTACGAGGGGCACCCCCTTTGTCAGACTACTTTCCCCATAAAAGTATTTAAAAGACTTGGCGTTAAAAAGCTTATTCTTACAAATGCTGCAGGGTCGCTAAAAAAAGAGCTGCCCCCGGGAAGTATTATGTTGATAGATGACCATATAAATTTTATGGGTTCAAATCCCTTAATTGGGGAAAACGACGATACTTTGGGCACTCGTTTTCCCGATATGAATGAAGTTTATTCTAAAAATATGCAGAAAATATTTAAAGAGTGTGCCGAAAAATTGGGTATAGAGTTGAAAAACGGTGTATATTGCGCACTTAGCGGGCCAAGTTACGAAACACCAGCCGAAGTTAAAATGCTCTCAATCTTAGGCGGAAATGCGACAGGCATGTCGACTGTTCCCGAGGCTATTGTTGCCAAATATTGTTCAATTGAAACATTGGGCATAAGCCTTATTACAAACTATGCGGCAGGCCTTAGCGATGTGGCGCCAAATCATAAAGAGGTGGTTGAAATGGGCAATACTGCAGGACAAAAGCTTTGTATGGTTTTAAAAGAGTTTGTGAAAAATATTTAGTGCTACTTTTGTAGCATTTTGTAAACTTTATATTCAAATTTATCCCAAAATGAGTTATAATGTAAATGCAGTGGTATTGACCTTTGCGCAGCGGTGTTTGAAAGGCGTTTAATGAGCGAAGTACAATTTCACAATGACCTGATGAGGTTAATTGAAATTCTCCCCTCAAAAATCAGAAGAAATATCAAGGAAGATTTACTGGATGATGCAATTGAAATTGTCCTTGATATAGGCAGAATTCCTGAGGTAAGACTGGGTAACGGTAAAATTGTTTATATTGGTAATGATACCGTTGTAAGTGATGATATAGATTATATTGTTTCTAAAATACCCGATTTTACAAACGATAATCGCTCGGGGTTGCCTGGGACTTTGCACAGAATAAGCGCAATAAGAAACCGTCAGGGTAAAATTATAGGTCTTACCTGTCGTATAGGGCGTGTTATTACCGGTACAATAAGTTGCATTAAAGACTTTGTTGTGCAAAATAAAAGTATTTTGTTTTTAGGTCGCCCCGGTGTAGGTAAAACAACAAAATTAAGAGAAATCGCCCGTCTTATGGCGGATGATTTGGGTAAAAGAGTTGTTGTAGTAGATACTTCAAATGAAATAGCCGGAGATGGTGATGTTGCACACCCTGCCATAGGTAAGGCAAGGCGTATGCAGGTTTCTCAGCCTGAGTTTCAAAAAGACGTTATGATTGAAGCTGTTGAAAATCATACCCCTGAAGTAATTGTGGTTGATGAAATTGGAACCGAGCTTGAGGCGCAGGCTGCCCGCACAATTGCAGAGCGTGGTGTTATGCTTATTGCAACAGCACATGGTAATACCCTTGAAAACCTTATAAAAAACCCTACAATGTCGGATTTGGTAGGTGGTGTCAGCTCTGTTACCTTGGGTGATGACGAGGCAAAACACAGGGGCTCTCAAAAAACCATTTTGGAGCGTGAAAAACAGCCTACTTTTGATATAGTTATTGAAATTATTGACAGAAATACCCTTGCGGTGTATAAAGACACGGCGCAGGCGGTCGATTATATTTTGCGCGGTTGGCCAATAACCCCTGAAATAAGGAAAGTTGACCAGTCTTATGAAACACATTCTACGGTGCAAAATATAGCTCAAAAGGTTCAAGAGCTTGATAAAAAAGCCCAAAGTCCATTAAACTTCAGTTTTAATCGTCAAAAATACGTAAATGAAGTAAAAAAACATAAAAAAATCTATATTTACGCGGTATCGCGCTCTATTGTAGATAAAATAATTGAGCGGCTTGATATAGATGCGCAAATTGTAAGAAATGTTGAAGATGCGGATTTTGTTATTGCGCATAAAAACTTTGCGAAAGGCGGCACAAAAATTCTTGCAACGGCAAATGAGTACCGCTTACCGGTCTTTTTTGTTCGCACAAATTCTATGTCGCAAATCCAAAAAGTGCTAAAAGACGCTCTGCATTTAACACAAGAACCCCAAGATGTTGAACATCACTGTAACTACAAAGACGATGTTGAGCTTGCCCTTGATGAAACAAAGGCGGCAATTGCAAAGATTTTTGAAGGAGCAGAGTCTGTTGAGCTTGAACCTCAGCCGCAAAGCGTCAGAAAACTTCAGCATGAACTTGTTGAAGCACACAATCTTTCATCGCTTAGTATCGGCGAAGGTGCGCACAGACGCTTAAAAGTCTACAGAGAAGATATAAACGATGAGTCTGCTTAATTTATTTTCAAAGAAACGTTCTTGTCAAAAAATTGAGGAAATAGACGGGATTAAATTTAAGTTTAGAAAAAATCCCCTCTCAAAATGCGTAAGAATTTCTCTAAAGAGCCAAGACAGCGTGCTTGTTACACTGCCAAGGCGCGCAAGTTTTGAGTATGCGAGAAATTTTGCACTCAAAAATCTGAATAACATAAAAAATGCGGCAAAAAAGATTTGCCCCAAGGTTTATTGCTTGGATGGCATAACTTATGCAACAAAAGACGAATATTTAAAGAGATTAAGAACAAAAGCAAAAGACTATCTGCCAAAAAGGCTGGATGAAATCGCCCACAGTTATGGCTATAAATATAATAAACTTGCACTAAAATATATGAAAACCCGCTGGGGCAGTTGTTCTTTTAAAAATAATATTAACTTAAATATTTGTCTTATGACTCTTGAAAATGAACTTATTGACTATGTTCTTTTGCATGAACTTGTCCACACTGTTGAAAAAAACCATGGTGAAGGTTTTTGGGCAAGACTTTTAATTCATATGCCGGACGCTCGTGTAAGAAATAAAGTCTTAAAAAGTAGAAAAGTCATTTAAAATCATTATACTGTATATTAAATTGCCCACTTTGCCAATTGTGTGTGCAATTTTGTTTAACGTATATTACTTGCGGAGGTCTTAAATGGCAAAAGAACTACTTTGGTCTAAAGATACGGTTATTTTAAACAGAACTCTTGATGACAGTTTGGACTTGCTTTTCTGTCAGGATATGGAAAAAACAAACACATACGCAAAGCAAGCCGGAATAAAAACGGGTATAAGGGGAATAATCGCGCTTATAAAGGAAATCCGCCAATAGTTATTTGTTTGTTCAAAATCTGTTGACAGCACGGTATGTAAAAAATATACTAAAAATAGTAATTTGCGGAGGAAAAATGAAAAATATTGTTGTTGATAAGAGCAAATGTACTCATTGCGGACTTTGTATAAGTGATTGTGTTTCAGGCTGTATAAGTTTTGATGGTGAAAATTTTCCAAAAACAGATGTTGAAAAAAGATGTATATCTTGTCAGCATTGTCTTGCAATTTGCCCTACAGGCGCACTTTCCTTTGGCGACAAACATCCGAATGACTCTCAAAATGTTGAATATAGTGATATTTTAGGGTTGATAAAATCAAGAAAAAGTGTAAGACAATATAAAGACGAAGAAATACCGCAAGAGCTCTTAGATAAATTAAAACAAATGTTACCCTATGTGCCGACAGGCTGTAACAACCACTCTCTGCATTTTTCTATTGTTGAAACAAAAAGTGCTATGGATGAGATTAGAAAAAAAGTGAACGACTTGTTGATAAAAACAATGTCATATAAAGCGCTCTCCCCTATTATGAATAAATTTTCAAGATACAAAGATGCATTTTTAAAGGGTGAAGATGTTATATTTAGGGGCGCTCCTCATATGATTGTTGTCTCATCTCCTATTAGTGCGCCTTGTGCTAATATTGACCCTATAATTGCCCTTAGTTATTTTGAACTGTATGCTCAACATCTTGGGATTGGTACTTGTTGGTGCGGTTTTGCGCAGGCGTGTTTAATGTTTTTCCCGCAGGTTTGTGAAATGCTTGAAATTCCATCAGGGTACAAGCCTGTGTATGCAATGCTCTTTGGTATGCCAAAAGTAAAATATCAAAGAACAACTCAACCTGAGCCTTACACTGTTTCTCAGATAAAAGAAATTCGCAAAACCGACTCTTGTGTTTTTTGCAGGATTAAAAGATTTTTTACTAATTTTTTGAGATAATTGCTTGGTGTATTGTCTTTAAATGTGAAAAGAGGAATTTATGAAAAGACGCGAATTTATAATAAACTCGGCTCTTGCAATAGGCGGAGCGGCTCTTTTATCAGGCTGCGGCAAAACCGAAATAAAAAAAGCGCAAAATCAGGTTGTAAGGAGAAAATTCGCCCAAACAGACACGCCGCTTATTGCGCTTGGCTGCATGAGGCTGCCTATGCGGGATAAAAAGGTAGATATGGTCGAACTTGATAAAATGGTTGAGTATGCTATGGCTCATGGGGCTAACTACTTTGATACCGCCTATATGTACGTTGATGGAAAATCTGAAAATGCAATCGGCGAGATTTTAAAAAAATACCCCAGAGAAAGTTTTATGCTTGCCGATAAGTGTCCTGCTTATCTTGTGCACTCTCCTTCTGATGTGAGAAAACTTTGTCTTGAGCAGCTAAAAAAATGCCAGGTTGATTATTTTGACAACTATATGGTTCACAATATTAATAAAAATACACTTAGCAACTATCGCGACAACAATATGTATGATGAGCTTGTAAAGCTTAAAAAAGAGGGTTTGGTAAAAAATATAGGCTTTTCTTTCCACGGCGACCCGCAAATGTTGAAAGAAGTAATAAATGAGCACAAGTGGGATTTTTGCCAACTGCAAATAAATTACCTTGACTGGGAAGTTGTAAATGCTGATGAGTTGTATAATATAGCTGATGAAGCGCAAGTTCCCGTTATTGTAATGGAGCCTTTAAGGGGCGGCGTACTTTGCAATTTGCCAAAAAAAGCGGCAGAAAAACTAAAACAGCAGTGCCCGAATGATACTCAGGCGTCTTTTGGTTTAAGATGGGTTGCAGGACGCAAAAGAGTTTTTACAATACTGAGCGGGATGAGCAGTCTGACTCAATTAAAAGAAAACGTAGATACTTTTGTAAATTACAGAGCAATTACCGAAAAAGAGGAAAAAGTTGCGCATGAACTTACACAAATTATACAATCGGGCGGTGCAATAAGCTGTACGGCTTGTAAATACTGTCTTGAAGTCTGCCCGCGCGGAATAAATATCCCTGCAATATTCGGACTTTACAACATGTACAAAGGTAACAGCGCACCAAACGCAGGTTTTATGTTTGTATATAACTACAACGCGCTTGATGAGTCAACAAGGGCGGATAAGTGCATACAATGCGGCTTGTGCAACAAAAATTGCCCTCAAATGCTCGATATTCCAAAATTACTGGCACAGGTCGAGCAAAAAGTTAAAGAAGTTGAAAAGAGTGTAGGTTAATGAAACACCCGTACAAAATAAGACTATCGATATCGATTATTGTTTTTATATTTGCACTGTTGGGGCTGCTTGGAATATTTTACCAGATAAAGTTTTTTGATGTCCAGTTTGCCCCCCTGCTGCAAAGGGTTCTGGTCGATTTCTCGTTCGTTGCAACAATTCTGCTTATAGGTATGGTTATTTTAACTCTGCTTTTCGGGCGTTTTTATTGCTCGGTTTTGTGCCCTTTCGGCGCACTGCAGGAGATATTTGCCTTCTTGTTTTTTAAAAAAAGAAAAAATAAACACATAAAAAACTATCCGGTTAAATACTTTATCGCGGCGGTTGTGTTTGGTGTCCTTGTGGCGGGAAGTGTTTATTTATTAAGATATATCGAGCCTTACACATATTTCGGCTCTGCTTTCAGCCTCTGTGCACTCGGCGGTGCGGCTCTGGCTGCGGTAATTGTTTTGACATTCTTTAAAAACAGATTTTTTTGCACAAATATCTGTCCCGTGGGCGCATTGCTCGGGTTAATATCAAAATTGTCACTAAATAAAATATATATCCAAAAAGACACTTGTGTGAGCTGCGGTAATTGCGAAAAAGTGTGCCCGTCAGGATGTATAAATTATAAAGAAAAAGACATTGATAATGAAACCTGTATAAGGTGTTTAAAATGTCTTGAAGCTTGCCCAAAGGGCGGTATAAAGTTTTCCAAAAAACCTAAAGAACAAGTAAAATTCAGCCTAAATCGCAGAAAAGCAGTAATAGGCGCTGCTGCCCTTGCCCTGTTTGGAGTTATGATAAAAGCAGGTATTGAGATAAAAGACAGAGCAGTACAGAAGATTAAAGATGTAATTTTGCCGCCCGGAGCACAAAACGGGGAAAGGCTTGTAAATACCTGCTTTAACTGCAACTTATGTGTTGAAAATTGCCCGAATAAAATTATAGTAAGGGCAAACAATGATTTTGAAGCGGTGCATATTGACTATTCAAAGGGCTACTGTGAAAAAGACTGCAATAAATGCGGCGAAGTCTGCCCGACGGGTGCCATAAAAAGACTCAGTCTTGAAGATAAACAAAAAACAAGAATTGCCATGGCGGCAATAAAAGATGATAAATGCTCAAAATGCGGCGCCTGTGCGAAAGATTGCCCGTACGGCGCAATCGAGGATACCAAAGAGGGTGTTTTAATAAATGCATTAAAATGTATCGGCTGCGGCAAATGCAAAAGTGCGTGCGGATTTGATACAATAGAGATATTTGCCGTAAAAAAACAAAGTTTAATATAACACAAAGGGAGGATATAAAATGTCGCTTGGTATAACAGAAATATTATTAATTTTGGTTGTAATAATACTTTTATTCGGAGGCAAAAGAATACCCGAGATTGCAAGGGCTTTGGGCAGAGCGTCTTATGAGTATAAAAAAGCAAAAAATGTTATTCAAAAAGAAGCTGAAGATTTAAAAAACGCCATCGAGGAAACTCAGGAAAAACCTGAAGAATATAAGCCGACAAACGTTTAGGAATGAATATCAAAGAAGACAAAGACGAAAATATAATTTCTCACATTGAAGCTTTCAGGCAAATGCTCTTAAAGTGTATTTTGTGCTTGGGAATTTTTATAATTCCCATACTTTTTGCTGCCCCGAAGTGTCTGGATTTATTTATTAAACTCATTATAAGGCAAAACGACATAGCTCTTAACTATTTTTCGCCCGTCGAAGTCTTTTTGATACAGATTAAATTTGCCTTTTTGCTTGATATTATAGTCTGTTTTCCCTATATTGCATATCAGGTTTGGAAATTTTTTGCGCCAGCACTCTATGAAAACGAGAAAAAATTTATTAAGTCAATAGTTTTTATGTCTGCTTTTTTGTTTGTTGCGGGGGCGCTGTTTTGTCTCGGTGTAATTTTGCCGCTTATAATTAACTTTAGCATGAGTTTTGACTCTCAAAACATAAAGCCTGTTCTCGGGATTTCAAATGTCATAAACCTTTCGCTGTGGCTGACTCTTGCTTTTGCGCTGATGTTTCAGCTTCCCATAGTTACTTATTCCCTGATAAAGTCAGGCTTTGTCGAATATGAAACATTTAATAATGTACGCCCCTACATTGTTGTGGTAATATTAATTATCTCGGGGATACTCACTCCGCCCGATATTCTGAGCCAGATACTTTTGTTTGCCCCTACTTATCTGCTGTTTGAAGCCGGGCTGCTGTTTTCAAGGATTAAAATAAAGAAAGAAAAAAATGAGTAAATATATAGAACTTGGTTTTGCAAAATTGGATGTTGACAGGGTAAAAAGGCGCGGCTATTGCGAGGCTGTTTTTTGTGAATGCAAAAGTAATGATCAGCTTTTAAAAATATTTCAATCCTTTAAAGAAATAAATTCAAACATCATCGGTACGCGCTGTTCATCGGAACAGTACCGGACCTTAAAAAAACACTTCGGCTCCGCCCTTAATTACGACGAGTGCGCAAGGGTCGTCACTCTTGTACAAAATGAAATCGAAAAAGTGGGAGAGGTTGCAATATGCAGCGGCGGAACGGGAGATATCGGCGTTGCACAGGAGGCGGCTTTGAGTGCGGAATTTTACGGAAGCAATGTGAAAAAGTATTATGATATAGGAGTGGCGGGCATTCACAGACTTTTTAATAAAATAGATGAAATAAAAAAAGCAAATGTGGTTGTGGTAGCGGCAGGTATGGAGGGAGCTTTGGCTTCAATAATCGCCGGACTTGTTGATATACCGGTTATTGCGGTCCCCACGTCCGTCGGCTACGGCGCAAGTTTAAACGGTTTGAGCGCATTGCTTACCATGCTAAACTCATGTGCCGAGGGTATAAGTGTCGTTAATATAGATAACGGCTATAATGCGGGATACAGCGCTAATCAGATAAACAGACTAATTGAGGGGAAAAGATAAAAATGGATTTATATTTTGAGTGCAATTACGGGATTTCGGGCGACATGTCGGTCGGCGCGCTTTTGGATTTGGGTGCCGATAAAAATATTTTAGACAAGGCGCTTAATTCTATGAAATTAAACGATGAATTTGATTATAAAATAACAAAACAGATGGTAAATGCCATAGCTGCGACTGATTTTGACGTAATAATAAAGGAACACCGTCATCATCACGATGAACACAATCACGGCGGACATCATCACCACCATGAGCACAGAAACCTTGAAGACATTAATAAAATCATTGACGGGGCGGACATTACACAGGGTGCAAAAGAGCTTGCAAAAAAAATCTTTAAAATTGTGGCACAGGCGGAGAGCAAGGTGCACGATAAGGATATCTCGGAAGTTCATTTTCATGAAATCGGAGCAATTGACTCTATTGTAGATATAGTAAGTTTTGCAGCATTATATGACAGTCTGAACGTGCAAAAAGTCTACTTTAGCGCACTCAGCGAGGGGCAGGGGAGCGTGCAATGCCAACACGGAGAGTTATCCGTGCCGGTGCCCGCCGTTTGCGAAATAGTTTCAAGGTATAAAATACCCGTAAAAATAACTTCAAATCAGGGCGAGATGGTAACGCCGACAGGCTCTGCAATTGCAGCGGCGCTCTATAGCGGCGAAAAGCTGCCCGAAAGCCTTATTATAGATAAAGTCGGATACGGCAGAGGAAAAAGACCTTATAAAAATCCGCTGCTTCGGGTAATGAAAATATCACAGCCTTAAAGTTTGCCGCAGCCTGATAATTAAATGTGCTTCGAGTCTGATAGCACCCGTTTACTTTGGAATTAAAAAAATTAACAAAAAATATTTTTACGGGTTTTATAGTATTACTTACTACAAAATTCACCGTCAAAAAGGAGAAGACTATGCACATTAACCGCACGGGCGCGCAGCCGAACTTTGGCATGGCAAGATTAAGCGCACAGGGAAAAATCGCCGCCAGAGCTTTTGTCGATGATTTACCGAAATTTACCGATGCACGCGTTTACAAGAAAAAAAACATGTTTAAAAAACTCTTAAACTCTGTTTTAAAAGGAACTGCTCAGAGTTCAAATATAGATGAATTTTTGAAACAAGGACAGACAACCTATGCAACGCTGAACAGACAGTTTGTCGACAAACAGCTTTTGACACTTGGCGGCAGAAGCTCTATTAAAAGATTTTTAAATGCCGACCATCAAAATGCAGCAAAGATTATAGCCGATAAAACACAAAAAGTGCCCGAGGATGCACTGAGCGATACCGGTACGGCTCTTGTTAAATCTCTTCTGGCTATTTTTGACAGCAACATAAGCAACCCTGAAATATCCGCAAGAAAATGCAAAAGTATTTTGAATATGATTAATAAATATTTGCCTGTCGACGAGTTTGCAAAACGCACCGCCGTTGTATCGGAAAAATTTCTCTCAAGATAAAAAGGTAAATAAATATCCGTGATTTAAAACCTCCCGTGCGGGAGGTTTTAATTTATGCACCCAGTAAGAAAATGGGAAGATTGTGTTTTTGTGCAAAGTCTAAAAGCTCTTTTGGAAGCTGTTCTATACTGTCTGTTTTTGCAATAATTCCCTGAGTTTTTGGGGAGTATAAATTTGCCTCGTTATGCTGCGATCTTAGCGAGATTATCATAACCTCATCGGCGTTTCTTATCGCATTTTTAATTTGCCTTGCGCTAAAGACTTTTTCCCCGAGTTTTATTTCCCTGTCGTTGTCAAGCTGGGAGGGATATCTGTATTTTTGCATCTTTGCATAGAGTTGTGAATATTCCTCATCCGACAGTCCGAGTTCTTTTTTTATGGCATCGGGTATAAGTTTTCTGTGGGCGCTTTTATAGTTTTGACCTCTCAAGGTTTCACTGAAGCACATAAAATCTTTGTTTGAGCCCGAGCCCTGATTTATAAAGGAGGCGTTTGCAATATTTACATTTTCGCCGTACAAGCTCAAGCCGAATTTATTGTTGCCAAAAGTCGGATTATCCTGAACGGAAGCGTAAGAAACACATATAAACCCTCCGTTATTTGAGTCGTTTAACCTGTAGACGTTTTCTAAATTTGAAATTTTATTATCATCGACAGTGTGTATAAAAAACCTTATATTGTCGACATTTGTGCCGGGTTCAAAACCGTACCGGAATAAGTCCGTGTTTTTATCCAATTCCTTAAAGTTAATTACTCTGTAGGTTTTACCCTCATACTCTACTGTCGGAATTTTTGAAGGAGTTACTATTCTGTTTGGCAAAAACATCTGTCCCGTGGCATTAATTCTGTTTAATTCAAGCTCTATGGGTTTTTGCATGGAGTCGCTAAGAGCGTTTGCGTATCTGTGGTACAAGGCTAAATTGGCGTTAATTCCCATTAAATCCGCCTGTGCCATAATTTGGGCAATTTTTAAATCTCCGCTCCTTCTGAAGATTACCGCAAGTTCATCCGCACTAACCTTATTTGTATTGTATGCGGCAAGCCAGTGATGATTTTTTATAAGTTCATATATTCTGTTTTTCATTTCATCGGGCAAAACCATTGAATCTTTGCTTAAAATATCTCTTGCATACAGTGCCGACAAATCAGGGTGAGAGCTGTCTTTTACTCCTTCCGATTTTGCAATGTCATGCAGGATTGCGGCTATTTTCAGACAGAATTTTTCTTCATTTGACAGCTTTTGATACTCCGGATTTGCTATTGCATCTTTTAATACGGTTAAAATGTGTATATCAAGCGAAAAATCATGTGCGCTGTGCTGCTGTTTGCCGATTGTATTTATAAACTCGGGCATGGCGCAAATCAGAGAATTAAGAGCTTCATCCAGCTCTTTTTCGCCCGTTGTAACAGAGTTTTCTTTTATGAATTTTACCGCGAGCTTTGAAACTTTGCCTTCAATGCCTTCATTTGAAAGCCCTTCGAGGTTAATTATGCCGTTGTAGCCGATTATATTTTGAGCATCAAAAATAGGTTTAATGCCCATTTTCTTGAAAATTTCCGCCTGTTCATTTTGTGGAACACCTTTAAGTACGGAGTTTAAATCCCCCAGGAAAGACTTTCTCGAATAAGCAAGGGGCAGCCCTTCTCTGCGGAATTTTTCAAATTGGGCGGTTGATAAAAGCTGTTCCAGTTTTTTATCATTATTTGCAAAAAATCCCTTCATCATCCTTATGACATCTTCCCTTGAAACTTTTACGGGTGTAATTACGTTACTCAGGGTTTTTCTGCAATTTTCAACCACGGAATTAAGTGCGAGTGCACTTTTTTCTTCGGCGCTGAGTACATTGCTTTTTTGTACTTCTTCAAGCAGTTTTATATACTGTGTTTTTTGTCTTAAGTTTAAGCTTGAAAAATCATAATCGTTGGTTTTTAATAATATGTCAGTCAGGACATTTTTTGTTTCAAGGTCAAGTCCCGAGCCGTTAATCTTTGCAAGTAAAGCTTTGTTTTCAGCAAATGCTTCGCCTGCGGCTATTTTTGCAATAGTGCCTTCTTTTGTGTAGCGCTCAATTTGTTCTATGGTAAAGTAATCAAGCGCATTTTGGACCGCTTCAAACTCTTTTGCATTAAGTTTTACAAGTTTTAAAAGTGATGACTTTTGAACTTTATTCCAGGAACTGTTTTCTGTTGGCTCTAAAACTGTTCTCAGTCTTTGTTTTTGCTCAGGGGTCATCCCTGCAATATTTTTAAGCTCGCCCGTTGTGAAATTACGATTTGTGCGGGAGCCTGAATGTATAAACTCAAGCACGGTTTCATACGCTTCATCATCAAGTTCTGCAAGATTACAGCACTCATTAAGGTCTTTTGTTGTCGGCGCCGACCAAAAATTCCTGCTCTGCGGCGGATACAAGAGGGGTATGATTTCTTCATTTGTCCTTATAAAGTGTTTATCGTCCATTTTTAATAATCTCTCTTTTATTTCAGCATCATAGTCTTTCTTGTCCAGACCTCTCTTAAAATAAAGCGCATACTGCTCGTCGCTGCATTTGGCCAAAAACAAATCTTCACGGCTGAATTCCTTATTCAGCGGGGATTTTACATCATTTATCAAGCCTCTTTTCTTTGCTGCTTCATACTCGCCGTCACTAAGCTGTGAAATAAGTATTTTGCTGTCTGTATTATAATTTACATCCGAATTGTGCAGATTTCTCCTTGTAATATTCTGCCACTGTTCCCCGCTTAATTCAAGCAGTTTAAAATCGTCATTATCCGTAAATTTCAACCCTCTTGCCTTTGCAATTTCCCAGTCGGAGTCTGATATGGAGAGCAAATTTATTAAGTTGCGCGGGTTGCTCAAGTTCGGACGGCTTGCATCAAGCCCTCTGTCCGTGAACTTTTGCCACTCGTCATCGCTCAATTGTGCAAGTATTCCCGCATTCACCGTTCTTGTGCCTGTTTTGTTCAGCAAATCTCTTTTTAACACATTTAAAAATGCCTCATCATCCATTTGTGCAAAAAGACAAATATTTGAAACGTTGAGATATTTCCCATCAGCGCTTTTCAGTGAAAGCAGATTTCTTTTTACGGCATTTTGCCACTGCATATCATCAAGCTCATTTACCAAAAATATTGCATCGTTTATGTTTAACGTGCCTCCGCGCTCGGGAATTTGCGCCAGAAGCCCTCTTTTGTACATTTTTTCAACAGTTGCCCTGTCAAGCCTGTTAAATACAAAATACAGCTCAAACCCGCTTTTAACCGCAGGAATATTATCCAGATTAAACAGCCCGTTTTTGCGCATATAATCTACAAGATTAGCATCAACATTCCTTGAAAAAGAAATCAGGTTGGAAATTTTTACCCGCTTATCCAAAAAGCCCGCAGCCTGAATTAAATCATTCACGCTTTGATATTCGTGTTCGGGCATTTCGCCAAGGGTAATAATATCTTCTATCGAAGTCTTTTCGCTTCCCCCGAACAGCGCCTTTCTTTTCTCAAATATTTCATATATATTTCTCTGCTCGATTTTTTTGTATATATCAGGGCAAAAGTCCATATACTCGGTTAAATAAGAATAAGGCATATCCGTATCATTCAGCTGCGACATTTTAAGCGAGTGTTTAAGTGCGGATTTAATTGTATCATCGTTATATTTGGCAAGCCTCCACGCTTCAACTTCAATGCTTGCAAACTCGGGGGATAACTTGTCATACTGGGCTTTTTCGCCTGTTTTTAAATTTGTTTGGAAAAAATCTTGCAAAAAAGCAATTCTTTTTTCTTTTCCTTCGGGAATGTTATTTAGAGATTTTTTTAAATTTTCAATAACATTATCTAAATACGCGCCGGCAAGGGGTTTATCCGCCTGCAGCGTGTCTGCCGCTTTAATTTCCGCGCCCTGTCCCGCTCCAAATGTTATATCCTTTTTCTTTCCCGAAAATACGGGCGCATTTTTGTTTGCTTTTTTAACATTTAAAGCGGAGCCTTTTTTAAATATTTTTTTGCCCGCACTTTGCCCCAGTTTGCCTGCAAGTCTGAAACTTCCGCCTATGACGGGCGAGAAAATTAAACCGCTAAAAAATCCGCTAAGCCCCGATTTTGCAACGTCTTTTGCGCTTTTGCCTTCAAGCGCCGCCCTTGCACTGTTATCGACACTTGCACCTAAAGCCCCGTCAAGCGCCATTCCCGCGCCGAGTGCCAGCGCTCTTTTTGCGGCGTTTCCGCCTGCAACATCTATACTCTGGTTGATAATTAAATTCTTTAAAGTGGTCTTTGCCCCCGCGCCTATGATATCTCCGCCGATTTCAAGACCCAGTTTGCAGCCTATTGTTTTTGTTAAAGACGAGCCTAAACCGTTTGTTACGGGCGCAAACAAACCGTTCAGCGCCCCTGTTACAAGGTCGTATGCGGCATTTTTGGAGTTATATTCGCGATTGTTTAATTTTGAATCAATTCCTTTTATGCCTAATTTAATTCCGCCTGCACCAAGGGTTGAAAGACCAAGCCCGAAAGCAAGACCCACAGCGCCTGTAGGGACTGTTGCCGCAAATATTCCGATTGCAAAAACGCTTGAGAAAATATCTGCGGCGACGTCAAGGCAAGTTTTTTGACCGTCTTTGTACTGCAGAAGTTTTTCGCGCGCTTTATCCGTGCTTATTTCACCCCTCTGCGCCTGTTTTATTGCAAGCTCGGCTTTATTTGAACCCGCGCCGATGTTTGTCAAATTTTTAAACCCGTCCCAGATATTGCCGATAAGCCCCTGTTTTGACCTTTCGGACTCAAGTTCGCTAAAAAGGGTTTTTGTTTCATCGGAATATGTGTTCCAAAGCGCCAAATCATCAATTTTATTATTGTGTAAAGAAGGATTGTAAACACCGTCTTTTGCGCCGTTAATGTTATTTAACGACGCAAAAAAAGCCGTTTTTTTGTTTTTTATATTTCTAAAATCGCCAAATTCCATTTTGATTTTACGGGTGCCCTTATCCTTCTACTTGGTGCTATCGACAATAAAAGGCAAAAACTTAAAAAATTGAGCAAAAATTAATAAAAATTTACAATTGTGAAAAAATATTATAAAATAGCATAAAAAAAGAGGTGCACGAGCTAAGTCAGTTTATTCAAGCGCACCCCATAGATACGAAACGAAAATAAAAAAATAAAATTTATCTCATTTAATTCTCACCCTCAATACTTAACCCAGTTAATGTACACATACCCGCTCTGACCTTGCGAGCCTCCTCCGGGGTTGGGATAGTTAAGAGTATCTTCACTCCAGCCTCCCCCTCCGCCGCCTGCACCTGCAGCA